>NZ_JARAVK010000016.1:0-35747 GCF_033792765.1 Streptomyces sp. PA03-6a
TTACTGTCGTAGACCTCCTTCGCGGTCTGGGGCTTCGTGGCGCTTGCCGCGTGCGTGGCCGTCACAGCCTACCGCAGGGGTATCATCTGGTTCTTGGGGCAGGTCCACTCACGCGTGCGCCCCGCGCAAAGACGCGCCGAGGGCCCGGAGCGTGCCGCTCCGGGCCCTCGGCGCGTCTTTGCGCGGGGCGCAGACGTCAGTGGACGTCCCCCATGAGCCGGATGACACGCTTGCGGTACGCGATGAAGGCCGCGCCCGCGGCAAGCGCCACGAAGCCCTGGACCGCGAAGGAGGTCTCCGACAGGAAGCCGTCGCCGATGACCAGCTGGAGGATGGCCGCCACGCAGTCGCCCGCCGTCACGGCGAGGAACCACAGGCCCATCATCTGGCTGGCGTACTTGGCCGGGGCCAGCTTGGTGGTGACCGACAGGCCCACCGGGGACAGGCACAGCTCGGCGGTGGTCTGGATCAGGTAGACCACGGCCAGCCACAGCGGGGTGACCTTGGCGTCGCCCGAGGCGGCGGCCTGCGCCAGCATCATCACGACGAAGGAGGCGCCGATGCCGATGAGGCCGAGGGCGAACTTCACGGTCGTGCTCGGGTTCTTCCGGCGCAGCCGCATCCACAGCGCGGCAAAGACCGGGGCCAGGGCCATCACGAACAGCGGGTTCAGCGACTGGAACCAGCTCTCGGGGAAGTCGAAGCCCCACAGCGTGGACGAGGTGTGCTCGGAGGCGAAGACCGTCAGGGTCGAACCGGACTGGTCGTAGATCATCCAGAACACGGCGGCCACGATGAAGAACCAGATGTAGCCGGTGACCTTGGTCTTCTCGTCCGAGGTGAGCTCCTGGTCACGACGGATGCGCGCGAAGTAGTACGTCGGCAGCGCCAGGCCCAGCAGGGAGAGCGGCCACAGCACCCAGTTGATCGTGAAGTGACCCGTGAAGGTGACCACGCCGTAGAAGACGACGGCGGCGACCAGCCACAGCAGGGCCTTCTTCATCAGGCCGGCGCGCTCGGCGGCGTCCAGCGGCGTGGGGACCACGCTGGAGACCGGCGCGAGGTTCCTGGTGCCGATGAGGAACTGGGCGAGGCCGAGCGCCATGCCGACACCCGCGAGGGCGAAGCCCAGGTGCCAGTTGACCTGCTGGCCGACGGTGCCGATGACCAGCGGGGCGAGGAAGGCGCCGAGGTTGATGCCGATGTAGAAGATCGTGAAGCCGCCGTCGCGGCGCGGGTCGTTGCGGTCCGGGTAGAGCTGGCCGACCATCGTCGAGATGTTCGACTTCAGCAGGCCGGAGCCCACGGCGATGAAGACCAGGCCGACGAAGAAGGAGGCCTTCACCGGCACAGCCAGCAGGAAGTGGCCGATCATGATGATCGCGCCGCCGATGGCGACCGTACGGCGCGGGCCCCACAGGCGGTCGGCGAACCAGCCGCCCGGCATCGCCAGCAGGTACACCGTGGCGGTGTAGACGCTGTAGATCGCACCGGCGGTGGCGGCCTTCATGCCGAGGCCGCCGTCCGCGACCGAGGCCGTCAGGTAGAGGACGAGCAGCGCCCTCATGCCGTAGTAGCTGAAACGCTCCCACGTCTCGGTGAGGAAGAGAGTGGCCAGGCCGCGGGGGTGGCCGAGGAAGTTCCTGCCGCTGAATCCGGGGTTCGGCGCGGCAAGGCCCTCAGTCAGGCTGGACGCCATGGACTTTCCTTGCTTCTCGGGACGCGCTGCGAGAGCGGTGCGCGCCCGGGTGGGGGGTGACCGGCACCGGGGCGCGCGAAGGCGCACCGGGATCCACGGCCGACGCCTTCACAGGCGCGGCCCCGGCCTACAGGTCGTTGACTGAAATACTGGTGGGGACCGGCCCCGTCACAGAAGGGTCCTTCGACGCGTGGGCGCGCCAGAGGTCCCATGGGGTGTTTCGGGCCTTTCGTTACCTTATGACAGCGCGAGATGTGCTATATGGGATGACTTGAGATGTACCTCACAACAGTGACGGCCCGCCCGGCGTGCGGTTTCTCCGGGCGGACTACCATCAGCCCATGACCCGCGTACTGCTCGCCGAGGACGACGCATCCATCTCGGAACCGCTCGCACGCGCGCTGCGCCGCGAAGGGTACGAGGTCGAGGTGCGCGAGGACGGACCCGCGGCGCTCGAAGCCGCCCTGCTCGGCTCCTTCGATCTTCTGGTGCTCGACCTGGGGCTGCCCGGAATGGACGGGCTGGAGGTGTGCAGGAGGCTGCGCACCGAAGGCCATGGCTTCCCGGTGCTGGTGCTCACCGCCCGCGCCGACGAAGTGGACACGGTGGTCGGCCTGGACGCCGGCGCCGACGACTACGTGACCAAGCCCTTCCGGCTGGCCGAGCTGCTGGCCCGGGTGCGGGCGCTGCTGCGGCGTGGCACCGCCGAGGCCCAGCATCCCTCCACCCAGGGCGTGCGGATCGACGTCGAGTCGCACCGCGCGTGGATGGGCGACGAAGAACTGCAGCTCACCGCGAAGGAGTTCGACCTCCTGCGGGTGCTGGTGCGCGACGCCGGCCGGGTGGTCACCCGGGAGCAGCTGATGCGCGAGGTCTGGGACACCACATGGTGGTCCTCCACCAAGACCCTGGACATGCACATCTCGTGGCTGCGCAAGAAGCTCGGCGACGACGCGGCGGCCCCCCGCTACATCTCCACGGTGCGCGGTGTCGGCTTCCGGTTCGAGAAGAACTAGCACGCCCGGGGCCCTCGCGGTCTGAGACGCTTCACTCATGCGCCGCCGTCTCATCCAGTCCACGCTCGCCGTGGTGCTCGTCGTCATCGCCGTCTTCGGTGTCTCCCTCGTCCTGGTGGAGGCCCGGACGATCGAGAACAGCGCCAAGGAGAGCGTGGACTCGGAGGCGGTGCGGCTGGTCGGCATCGTCGAGAGCAGGATGATCGGCGAGGAGCGGATCAGCCGCGAGGTGCTGGCCCAGCAGATCGCCCCCGGGCGGTACGCGCTGGTGCAGATCCCGGGGGCGGACCCGATCACCATCGGCACCAGGCCCACGGGCCAGGTGATCTCCTCCCGGCAGACCGGCGAGCAGGGCGAGATCGTCACCGTCGAGGAGTCCCGCAGCAAGGTCAGCCAGGAGATCGGCCGCACCCTGCTGATCATCCTCGCGGTGGCGCTGCTGGCGGTGCTGGCCGCCGTCGTGCTCGCGGTGCGCCAGGCGCGCCGGCTCGGCAGCCCGCTGACCGACCTGGCGGAGACCGCGGAGCGCCTGGGCTCGGGCGACCCGAGACCGCGCCACCGGCGCTACGGGGTGCCGGAGCTGGACCGGGTCGCCGACGTGCTGGACCGCAGCGCCGAGCGGATCGCCCGGATGCTGACCGCCGAGCGGCGCCTGGCGGCCGACGCCTCCCACCAGCTGCGGACGCCGCTGACGGCGCTGTCGATGCGGCTGGAGGAGATCATCGCCACGGCCGAGGACGAGGACGCCGTCAAGGAGGAGGCGACGATCGCACTCGGTCAGGTGGAACGGCTCACGGACGTCGTGCAGCGGCTGCTCACCAACGCGCGGGACCCGCGGACCGGCTCGGCGGTGGTGTTCGACATCGACGACGTGATCAAGCAGCAGGTCGAGGAGTGGCGCCCGGCATACCGCAGCGCGGGCCGGGCCATCACCTCCGCGGGCAAGAAGCGGCTACGCGCGGTCGGCACCCCCGGGGCGGTGGCCCAGGTGCTGGCGACGCTGATCGAGAACGGGCTGATGCACGGCTCCGGCACGGTCGCGATCTCCACCCGGGTCACCGGGACGCAGGTCGTGGTCGAGGTCACGGACGAGGGGCAGGGCGTGCCGCCGGAGCTGGGGGCCAGGGTCTTCGAGCGCACGGTCAGCGGCCGCAACTCCACCGGCATCGGCCTCGCGGTCGCGCGCGACCTGGCCGAGGCCGACGGGGGCCGGCTGGAGCTGCTGCAGCAGCGTCCTCCGGTCTTCGCGCTCTTCCTGGCAGGGGAGGACCGGGCCACCCGCGGGAGGGGCGCGGAGAAGCGCTAGCCGGTCTTCAGCGCGCGGAGGACCGGGCGCCGGGGGTTCCGGTCCGGGCGCCGGGGGTCTCGGTGCCCGTCGTGACCAGGAACGATTCTGCTTGCTGCACCGTCTCGCGGACGGGCAGCGCCTTGAACACCCAGGAGCGGTAGGACCAGAAGCGGAACAGGGTCGCCACGCCGATGCCGATGAACTTGAAGACATTGCTCTGCAGCGGGCTGTCCCAGCCGAAGGCGTAGGTCGCCGTGTAGAGCACCCCGTTCTCGATCACCAGGCCCACCGCGCTGAACGCCAGGAAGAGGGTCAGCTCGCGGGTACGGCCCGACTTGTCGCGGTCACGGTAGGTGAAGTAGCGGAAGCCCACGTAGTTGAAGACGATCGCGACGACGGTCGCGATGATGCTGGCCCGCACGACCTGGAGGTCGGTGACGTGCCGGACGAAGTTGAAGACCCCGATGTTGACCAGGACTCCCGCCCCGCCGACCGCCCCGAACTTGGCGATCTCGCGGGTCATCGCGGTCAGCCGGTTCCGCAGTCCTGCGCGGGTGCTGGACCCGGTCGCACCGTCCATGTGATCGTTCGGCCCCGTCTGTGTCTGGTCAGTGACCTTCATGCTACGGCGGTCGGTGGGACATTCGTGCCCCGATATCCTGGTGACTGTGACATTCCCGGTAGTCGGCATGATCGGCGGCGGCCAGCTCGCCCGTATGACCCACGAGGCGGGCATCCCCCTCGGCATCAGGTTCAAGCTCCTCAGCGACACGCCCGTGGACTCCGCGGCCCTGGTCGCCGGGGAAGTCGTGGTGGGCGACTACCGCGACCTCGACACGTTGCGCGCGTTCGCCGCCGGCTGCGACGTGATCACCTTCGACCACGAGCACGTCCCCACCGAGCACCTGCGGGCGCTGGAGGCCGACGGCATCGCCGTCCGCCCCGGGCCCGACGCGCTGGTGCACGCCCAGGACAAGGGCGTGATGCGGGCGAAGCTCGACTCGATCGGCGTGCCCTGCCCGCGGCACCGCATCGTCTCCGACCCCGCGGACGTGACGCGCTTCGCCGAGGAGGGCGACGGCTACCCCGTCGTGCTCAAGACGGTGCGCGGCGGCTACGACGGCAAGGGCGTGTGGGTCGTCTGCGACGAAGCCGGTGCCGCCGAGCCGTTCCGGGCGGGCGTGCCGGTGCTGGCCGAGGAGAAGGTCGACTTCGTACGGGAGCTGGCGGCCAACGTCGTGCGCTCCCCGCACGGGCAGGCGGTCGCCTACCCGGTGGTGGAGTCCATCCAGGTCGACGGCGTGTGCGACACGGTGATCGCGCCGGCGCCCGAGCTGCCGGAGGCCCGGTCGGCGCAGGCCCAGCAGCTCGCGCTGACCATCGCCAAGGAACTGGGCGTGGTGGGTCACCTCGCGGTGGAGCTCTTCGAGACCCGGGACGGCCGGATCCTCGTCAACGAGCTGGCCATGCGTCCGCACAACAGCGGCCACTGGACCCAGGACGGCGCCATAACCTCGCAGTTCGCCAACCACCTGCGCGCGGTGCTGGACCTGCCGCTGGGCGATCCGCGCCCGCGCCAGCCGTGGACGGTGATGGCCAACGTGCTCGGCGGCGACTACCCCGACATGTACGCGGCGTACCTGCACTGCATGGCCCGGGACCCGCAGTTGAAGATCCACATGTACGGCAAGGACGTGAAGCCCGGCCGCAAGGTGGGCCATGTCAACACCTACGGCGACGACCTGGCCGAGGTGCGCGAACGCGCCCGGCACGCCGCCGACTACCTGCGAGGGACGATCCAAGAGTGAGCAATCCCGCTGGGCCGCTGGTCGGCATCGTGATGGGCTCCGACTCCGACTGGCCGGTCATGGAGGCCGCCGCCCAGGCGCTGGACGAGTTCGAGGTGCCGTACGAGGTCGACGTCGTCTCCGCGCACCGCATGCCGCGCGAGATGGTCGCGTACGGCGAGCAGGCCGCCGAGCGCGGCCTCAAGGCGATCATCGCGGGCGCCGGCGGCGCGGCGCACCTGCCCGGGATGCTGGCGTCGGTGACGCCGCTGCCGGTGATCGGCGTGCCCGTACCGCTGAAGTACCTGGACGGCATGGACTCGCTGCTGTCCATCGTGCAGATGCCCGCCGGTGTCCCGGTCGCCACGGTCTCGGTGGCCGGCGCGCGCAACGCGGGCCTGCTGGCGGTGCGCATGCTCGCCGCGCACGACGCCGAACTGCTGGAGCGCATGCGGCACTTCCAGGACGAGCTGAACCAGCAGGCCACCGAGAAGGGCAAGCGCCTGCGTGCCAAGGTGGAGGGGTCGGCCGGCTTCGGTTTCGGAGGGAAGAAGTAGTCCATGGACCTGCTCGCACGCGCACAGGAGCTGCTCACCGCCCACCCCGTGGTGGACGGCCACAACGACCTCCCGTGGCGGTTGCGCGAGCAGGTCCGCTACGACCTCGACCGGCGGGACATCGCCGCTGACCAGTCCGCCCACCTGCACACCGACATCCCCCGGCTGCGGGCGGGCGGCGTCGGGGCGCAGTTCTGGTCGGTGTACGTCCGCAGCGACCTCACCGGGGGCGACGCGGTCGTCGCCGTGCTGGAGCAGATCGACTGCGTGCTGCGCCTGGTCGACCGTCACCCGGACGCCCTGCGCCTCGCGGTGACGGCGGACGAGATGGAGGCCGCCCGCGCCGAGGGCCGCATCGCCTCCCTGATGGGCGCCGAGGGCGGGCACAGCATCGCCAACTCCCTGGGTGTGCTGCGGATGCTGTACACGCTGGGCGTGCGCTACATGACGCTCACCCACAACGACACCATCGACTGGGCCGACTCGGCCACGGACGAGGCGCGGCACGGCGGCCTGACCGCCTTCGGCGAGGAGGTCGTCCGCGAGATGAACCGCCTGGGCATGCTCGTCGACCTCTCCCACGTCTCCCCCGGCACCATGCGGGCGGCGCTGCGGGTCAGCGAGGCCCCGGTGCTCTTCTCGCACTCGTCCTCGCGCGCCGTCTGCGACCACGTCCGCAACGTCCCGGACGACGTCCTGGAGCAACTGCCCCGCAACGGCGGTGTCGCGATGGCCACCTTCGTGCCGCAGTTCATCCTGCCGGCGGCCGCCGAGTGGATCGTCGGCGCGAACGAGAACATGAAGGCCCACGGCCTGCACCCGCTCGACCAGTCCGCCGAGGCCCAGGCCGTCCAGGAGGCCTACGCGGCCGGCCACCCCCGGCCCGTCGCGGACATCGGCACCGTCGCCGACCACCTCGACCACATGCGCGAGGTCGCCGGTGTCGACCACCTCGGCCTCGGCGGCGACTACGACGGCGTCGTCCACCTCCCCGAGGGCCTCGGCGACGTCTCGGGCTACCCGAGGCTGTTCGCCGAACTCCTGCGCCGCGGTTGGTCCGAGGACGACCTCGCGAAGCTGGCGTGGCGCAACGCGGTCCGGGTGCTGCGCGACGCCGAATCGGTGGCGGAGGGTCTGCGGGGCGAGCGCGGGCCGTCCAACGCCTCGATCGAGGAGCTGGACGGCCCCACCGCGCGGTAGCCGGTGCGCGCCAGGGTCAGCGCCGCAGGCGGCTCCACGGGGTGAAGGTGAAGACCGCGCCGCCGAGGAGGAGCACGGTCCCCGCGACGAGGGCGAGGGCGTTCAGGGCGGCCCGGTCGGAGGAACCGGTGTCGGCGAGGCCGCCGGAGGTGCCGGTCGTGCCGCCCGACGTGCCGGACGACCCGCCGGAACCGCCGGTGATGCCGCCCTCCTGCCCGGTGACGTCCAGGGTCAGGGAGACTCCGGGGTCCTCCGTGGGGGTGCAGGTCGTGGTGGTGCCGAGGGCCTCGACGGTCAGCACGCCCGGGGTGAGGGTGGCCTGCCCGTCGTGGGCGGGTGTGTACCTGCCGGTGAGGTCGGGGATCTCGATGGGGTCGCCCGCCTTGATGGGGTCCTTGTTGGTGGGACCCTCGACGGCGACCTCGCCCTGGTCCACGCCGCCGACCTCGACCTTCATGGAGGGTTTGACGGAGTCGGCGGGTATGTCGGCGGGGCTGTCCATCACGGACTCGCCGAAGTGGACGGTGAGGTCGTAGGCGCCGCCCTTCTCCTCGGCGTCGATCCGCACGGGCGAGACCGCGCTCTTGTCGCCGATCGGGGTCTTGCAGGCGTAGGAGACGTCGACCTCCTTGCCGGTGTGGGAGGTTCCGCCGGTGGCGGTGCCGCTGGGCGTGGTGCTCGGCGTCGTCGTGGGGGTGGTGCTCGGCGTGGTGGTGGGGGTCGTGGTCGGGGTGGTCGTCGGGGTGCCGGTGCCGCCGCCGTCCGCGGTCACCTTGATCGTCGCGGCGACCGGGACGGTGCCGGTGGGCACGCACGTGGTGTCCGTGGAGAAGGCGTTGATGGCGTAGCCGCCGGGGGTGAGCGTCACGTCGCCGGGTGCGGTGAGCTTCAGCGTGCCCTTCATGTCGGAGAGCTTCATCTCGCTGTTCTTGGGGATCGCCGGGTTCTCGCGCGGTCCCTCGACGGCCAGGCCGCCGCTCTGGGCGCCGGCGACGGTGATCTCACCGGACGGCTTGACGCTGTTCGCCGGGAGGTCGATGAGGTCCGGGTTCTTGGAGGCGGCCTGGGTGAACTTCCAGACCACCTCGACCTCGTCGCCCACCGCGGCCGTGGCGGGCGCGCTGATGTCGGCCTTGGTGGTCCCGTTGACCTTGGGCAGGCCGGACGCCGCGGGCGGGGTGCACTCGGTGGCGTACGCGACGTCGGCGGCCGCGGCCGGGAGTGCCGCGGCGAGGACGCCCGCACCGCTGAGCATCAGGGCGAGGCCGACGGCGGTGGCGGCCCGGGATCGTCGGTGGGTCACGTGTGGTTCCTTTCGTGGCGGTGGGCGGTGCCGTCCCCCCATGGAGTGCTGCCCTCAGCGGTGCGGTGCTGCGGCTGGTGGTCGTGGCTGAACCACGGCAGGGCGGGCGCCGGGCCGGCCGGTGGGCCGGGGGGCGGTCCCGCAGGTCCCGGGGCACGCGGGCGGACCCGGTTGACGACGGCCATGCAGAGCCGGAAGAGCGCGGCGGGCACGACGACGCAGAGCAGGAGCCAGAAGAGGGTCACGCCCCAGGGGCGCGGGACGTCCCAGGGCTCGGTGACCAGCACCTTGCCCCTGTGCTCCAGGGTCACGGTGTAGTCGCCGTGGGCGCCGGCCGCCAGCTCGACGGGCAGCTCGACCCGGGCCTTCCTGCCCGGCTGGACGGTGCCGCTCCAGGTGCGCTCCTCCCACTGGGGCCCGAAGAGCCCGTGGGAGGTGCCGACCCGGAAGACGGGGTCCTTGGCCGGGCCCGTGCCGAGGTTGCCGACGGTGAGCACCAGGCGCCGGCCGGGCGGGGCGCCGAACCAGGTGAGCAGGCCGTTCGGGCCGTCGAGCCGGGCGCTGAGCACGGCGAGCCGGCCGCCGCCGGTGCGCTCGGGCAGCGGGGCGGTCGGGTGACCGGCGACGACGAAGGGCGCGTCCACCACCGTGCGCTCACCGGTGACGGTGGCGACGTGGACGACGCACGGGCAGGGCTCGGGCGGCTCCGCGACCGGCATCGCGCGGCGGAAGGCGCCGTGGGCGTCGGTGGTAACGGCCCGGCCGTACGCGTTGGCACAGGAGTTGGTGCCGCCGATCGCGTTCTGGCCGCAGATCAGCAGCGTGAGCAGGGTGTCCGGACGCCAGCCGGTGCCCCGTACGGTGATGTCGCCGCCGGCGCCGGCCTGCCCGGGGCTGACGGTCACGGCCGGTCCGGGAGCCGCCGCGGCGGGGGCGGGGGTGCTCAGGAGGAGCAGCGCGAGGAGGCAGAGGGCTGCCGCGGGGATCCGGTGGGTGCGCCGTCGCATGGGCCTCACGCCGTCCTGCCGCCGAGGGTCGCGCCGGTGGCGCCGGGGTCGTCGGGTCCGCCGCCCGCGCGGGCCGCGAGGTCGGTGCCGCCGGCCTCGTACGGCTCCTCCCCCGCCGCCGGGTCCGCCTGCGCCGTCCGGCGCCGCGCGCGGATCCGCACCAGCAGGCTGAGCATGCCCCCGAGGAGGGCCAGGGCGAGGCCCACGGCCGCCCAGGGCACCGCGAGGAACGAGGCGCCGGCGGTCTCGTCGACGTCGGCGCGTACCGCGGTGACGCGCAGCCGCACGCCGACCCGGTCGAACTGCGGGGCGTCCGCCCAGGGCTCGGTGAGCTCGACCCGCTGGCCGGGCAGCAGTTCCAGGGGCAGGGTGCGTGCCGGGCGGTCCAGCAGCGTGCGGCCGAACAGGCCCCGCGCGGTGACGGCGAGCCGCGGGGTGAGGGTGACGTTGCCCCGGTTCACGAGGGTGTAGCGGATGGTGGCGTGGCTGTCGCCGGTGCCGGGGAACAGCGGTCCGCCGTGGCCGACGGTGACGTGCTCCACGGACAGGGCGGCGAGGCCTGGTCCCGCGACGCGCAGGTGGACGCGGGCCCCGACGGCCCTGCGCACGCCCACCCGTACGTCGCCCGGGGCGGCGCCGACGCGGGTGTCGAGGGCGACGATCGCACCGGGGTGGTCGCCGGGCGAGGCGTCGGCGGGGACGGTGACGGTGAAGGGGATGTCGGCGCGGGTGCGGGCGGGGACGGTGATGCTGCTCCGGGCCAGCCGTACCCAGGAGCCGAGGTCGGTGTTCTCCTCGTCGGCGCCGCGCACGGCGAAGCCGCCGTCGCGGGGGGTGTTGTAGGCGTCGGCGCCGTAGAGCCGGAAGGTCATCGGCTCGCCCGAGAGGTTGGAGACGGAGACCTTGTCCCTGAGCGTGGTGCCGGGGTCGGCCTCCAGGGTGAAGAAGGGCCGTTCCTGGGCGGTGGGGCTGCGGTCCTTCGCCCCGGCGGCCGGGGCCGGGAAGACCGACCAGCGGCCGTTGTCCGCGGCGAGTGCGGCGGGAGCGGATGCCGCGCCGAGGCCGAGCAGACCGAGGAGGACGAAGAGAACGAAGAGGACGGGGAGGACGGTCGGGAGCACGCCGGACGCCCTGGCTCCGGCCCTGGCTCTGGTCATGGCGGCGCTCCCTCGCGGTCCGGTGGTGGGCCGGTCGCGGCGGCCGGCCCACCCGAGCTATCTGACTGTGCGTCAGGTAAGCGTGAGGGTCAAGACTCCGGAGTAGCTTCCCGTGGCGGAGAACGCGGGCACGTCCAGCGACAGCCCCGCGTCCACGGTGAACTCGCCGCCGGTCAGGGTCCCGTCGGACGCCTGGGCCAGCGTCGCGCCCGCGCTGCCCACGGCGCCGGCGGACCCCGCGGCGCAGGTGCTGGGACTGCCGGACGCCGTGACGCACGCCGGCTGCCAGCTGAGCCGGTCGGCGCCGATGAGCGCGCCGCCGGGCCCCTTGAAGTCGGTGACCTTGCCGGTGAGCGACCAGCCCGTGCTCCCGCCGCGGAAGTCCTTGACGGTCACGGTCTGCAGTGCGCCCGTGGAGGGGCCGCCCTCGCCGAAGTCGACGGGGGTCATCTCGACGGTGTCCCCGGCCTGGGTCATCGACAGGGTGCCCGCCTTCACCGAGGTGGTGAGCTTCTGACTGCCCGGTGGCGGCGGGGTGGTGTCGATGACGGTGTAGGCCACCGGCCCGGCGGCCGTCGCCGGGTCGTACCCGCCGCCCTCGAACGCGACGATGCCGGTGGTGTCGAGGTCGCTGACGGCCAGCGTCGCGCTGAAGGCACCGGAGCCGTCGGCCGTGGCGGAGGTGAACTCACCGGTGGCGGTGGCGCCCTGGACGCCCGCGACGGTCACGGCGGCGCCCGCGGTGAAGCCGGCGCCCGTGACCGTGACCTGCGCCCCGATCGGGCCGGAGGAGGAACCGAGCGCGATGTGCCGGCCGTTGGGCGCGGCCACGGTGATGGTCTCGGCGACGGGGGCGGGCGGGTTGAGCACGGTGCAGGGGGTGTCGGCCGAGATGCCGTAGTCGGAGTGGACGTTGTAGTCGCCCGGGGTGAGGGTGATCTGGCCGGGTGCGGTGACCGTGAAGGTGCCGGTGATGGTGAAGTCCGGGAAGTCGGCACCGGCCGGGATGACCGGGTTCTCCTTGGGGCCGACGAGGGTGAGCTCCTGCGTCTGCGCGCCACCGAGCCGCACCTTGACGGTCGGGGTGATCTGGTCCTCGGGGATGGGGAGGTTGAAGCTGCTGGTGTTGGCCATGGGGCCGTCGAGCACGTAGGTGACGGTGACCGTGTCGCCGACCTGAGGGGTCGTGTCGCTCACCGAGACGTCGGCGACGGTCGGCCCGTCGAACGGCGGGATGCCGGAGATGCCCGGCGGAATGCAGTGCACCTGGAAGGTGGAGGTCGCCGCGGCGACGGGCCCGGCAAGGAGGGTCCCGCCGCCCAGCGCGAGGGCGAACGCCCCGAGCACGGCGGCGGACCTCCGTCTCCATAAGGCGCCATTGCGAGGAAACGCGATCATTTTGCACCTCTTGATCACTTTTCTGGTACAGAGTCCCTTTCTGTACCGCCGACGGTCATTGACGTCCGGCGATCAAGAGAAGTCAATGCGAAAGCCTGACCGAATTTGACGGAGCGTCAGATTCGGTGCCCTGGACGGCGGGTCAGCCAGAGCACGCCGGCGGCGCCCAGGAGCAGGACGGTGCCACCGAGGGTGCCCAGGGCGACGGCGCCGTCCTCGGGCCCGGTCTGCGGCAGGGACTCGCCGCCGGACCCGCCCGAACCGCCTGAGACGGAGCCGCCCTTGGACCCGGCCGCCGCGGTGACGTCGAGGGTCAGCGAGGGCCCCGGGCCGTTCCCCGGGGTGCAGGTCGTCGTCGTACCGAGAGCCTTGATGGTGAGCACCCCCGCGGTGAAGGTGACCTTGCCGCTGCCGCGCGGGACGTAGGTGCCCGACAAGTCGTTGATCTTGATCGGGGTGTTGGCGGGCACGGTCGCGGCGTTCGCGGGACCCGACACCTTGAGCGACCCGCTGTCGGCCCCGCCGAGAGTGATGAGGGCACTCGGATTCATGGCGCCCTTCCCCAGGTCGACGGGACTGGAGGAGACGCCCTTGCGGAACGACATCACGATCCTGTAGCCCGACCCCGACTTGGTGGCGGTGATGTCGATGGGCGAGACAGCGCTCTTGTCGCCGATCGGGGTCTTGCAGTCGTACCTGACGTCCACGACCTTCGCGTACGCGGCCGGGGCGCTGCCGAGGACGGCCGCCGCCGCCATGACGGCGCCGACGGTCGACACCGCGGCCGCCTTGCGCTTGGAGAGCGACACCGGATGTCTCCCTTCCCCCAGAAGTTACTGACGCTCCATCAAATGTGGCGCGACAGTACGCCCGTGAGGGAAAGAGGGGAAGAGATCCGGCTCAGGCCGGGGCGGCGACCTCGGCCCAGACCGTCTTGCCCGGCCGGCCGTCGGCGTGGCGTACGACCCCCCAGTCCAGGCAGAGCCGCTGCACTATGAACATCCCGTGCCCGCCCGGCCGTCCGGCCCGGTGCGGGGTCCGCGGGGCGGGACTGCCGGAGCCGCCGTCGGCGACCTCCAGGCGCAGCGCCTTGGAGTGCCGCAACAGCCGCAGCTCCTCGGGACCGCCCGCGTGCAGGCAGGCGTTGGTGACCAGCTCGGACACCACCAGCAGGACGTCCTCGGCCGCCGCGCGGCGGTCCGCGGTCTCGGCCGGCAGCCAGCCCCAGTCGTAGAGGGCCTGGCGGGTGAAGTCGCGGGCGCTGGGCACCACGCCGGCCACGTCGGCAAGGGAAAGCCGCCGTGTCTCAGCGTCCTGGGCGCCCTGACCGCGCGGCGGCAGTGCCGCATCGCCCGGATCCGGGTCGCGGTCGTCGGCCGTAGGGGGCCGGGTGGTGCTCATCAGCGCCTCCACTCACCGATGTCCGCCAGTGTCCGAAGTGATCCCGAGGTCTCTCCTGCCCGGGCCGCTCCGGTGAACACCTCCGGATGCGGACGAAACAGGGCGTGCCACAACGGCCCCCGTGGGGAGCCGCTGCGGAGGGTCACTCCTTGAGGGCGTCGTCCAGGGTGTCGTGGACGGTGAACACGGCCTCGGCCCCGGTGATCGCGAAGACCTTGGCCACGGCCGGCTTCATCCCGGCCAGATGGACCGCCCCGCCCGCGGCCTCGGCCTTCAGCCGGGTGCCGAGCAGGACGTTGAGTCCGGTGGAGTCGCAGAACTCCAGATGCGTGCAGTCCACCACGAGGGTGCCGAAGCCGTCCTCGATCAGCGTGTCGAGCGGCTCGCGCAGCAGGTCGGCGGTGTGGTGGTCCAGCTCACCGGCAGGTGCCACGACCGCCTTCGTTCCGTACCGCTGCACGGAAACGTGCAGCCGGTCCCGCCCGGCCGTGTCGACCATCTCGCGGTCCATGCACACTCCTCCCGGACGACTCGGCGATCCGCATCTCGCACCCTACGCGCTTCCTGATCAGGGCGGTAGTCGCTCCGGCGGCGGCCCGGAGATCGATGACCGCCGGGTTGCAATATCCGCGCCGAACGGGGTAGGCGTTGAGTGTGGGCTGAATTTCACGCTCCGCTTGCCCTGCCGCCGCACCGAGGAGGAGAGCATGGCATCCCGGCTCGACGCGCGCGACGCGTCGGCGACCACCGAGGCCAGCGTCCACGAGGAACACGGAACACCGGAGGGCCTGGAGGACCTCCCGGAGATCCCGCCCTTCGACGAGGTGGGTCCGGTCGACGCTCGGGCCCTGTCCAAAACGCTCTTCCAGCGGCTCGAGACGCTGGAGGAGGGCACCCCCGAGTACAGCTACGTACGCAACACGCTGGTCGAGCTCAACCTCGCCCTGGTGAAGTTCGCCGCCTCCCGGTTCCGCTCCCGCAGCGAACCCGTCGAGGACATCATCCAGGTGGGCACGATCGGGCTGATCAAGGCCATCGACCGCTTCGAGCTGAGCCGCGGGGTCGAGTTCCCCACGTTCGCCATGCCGACGATCATCGGCGAGATCAAGCGCTTCTTCCGTGACACCTCCTGGTCCGTGCGGGTCCCGCGCCGGCTCCAGGAGCTGCGGCTGGACCTGGCCAAGGCCGGTGACGAGCTCGCGCAGCAGCTGGACCGCGCGCCGACCGTCGCCGAGCTGGCCGACAGGCTGCAGATCACCGAGTCCGAGGTCGTCGAGGGCATGAGCGCCAGCAACGCGTACACCGCGAGTTCGCTGGACGCCCAGCCCGAGGAGGACGACTCCGAGGGGGCGCTCGCCGACCGCATCGGCTACGAGGACCACGGTCTGGAGGGGATCGAGTACGTGGAGTCCCTCAAGCCGCTGATCGCCGAGCTCCCGGTACGCGACCGGCAGATCCTCTCGTTGCGCTTCGTGGGCAACATGACACAGTCCGAGATCGGTGAGGAGCTGGGCATCTCCCAGATGCACGTCTCGCGGCTGCTCAGCCGCACCCTCGGGCGGCTGCGACGGGGACTGCTCGTGGAGGAGTGACCCGCTCCCCTTCCCCGGCACGGCGCGGTGGGCCCGGTGAGAGTTCCCTCTCACCGGGCCCGGCCTTTCGTCAGGACAGTCCGACGACGTCGCCGGGGCCGGTGCCGGCGGCCGGCCAGTCGATGCCGGGAGCCCGGTGGTGGTTCATCCCCATCGCCGTCCACCGCGGGCCCTGGGCCGCCAGGCGCTCCCGGAAGGAGGCCCAGCCGGTGCGCGCCGCGGGGGTCCAGCCGCGTTCGGCGACGGCGGGCAGGCGGGGGAAGGCCAGGTACTCGACGTCGGCGCTGCTGGTGACCGTCTCGGACCACAGCGGGGCCTCGACACCGAGGACGGCGTCGGCCGGGGCGCCCGCGACGAGGTCCGCGGGGTCCCAGTCGTAGGCGCGCCGGACGTCGGTCCGGCCCGCCCAGGAGGTACCGAGCGGGGTGTCCTCGTCGTACTTCATGTCGAGGTAGGCGCGGTTTGCCGGCGACAGGATCAGCCGGGTGCCCGCGCGGGCGGCGGCCGCGACGTCGGCCTGGTCCTTGGCGCCGGTCCCCCAGTACTGGGCGACGGCGCCCGGGACGGGGTGGGCGCCGGTCAGCTGGTGCCAGCCGACGGGCGTCTTGCCGAGCCCGCGGACCACCGCCTGCGCGCGGTCCATGAGGGCGACGTAGTCGGCGTGGGGCGTGGCCCGCGCCTCGTCGCCGCCGATGTGCAGGTACGGGCCGGGGGTGAGGGCGGCCACCTCGCGCAGGACGGTCTCCACGAAGGCGGTGGTGGCGGGCCTGGACACGCAGAGCGAGCTGAAGCCGACCTTGGTGCCCGTGTAGAGCTCGCGGGCCACGCCGTCGCAGTTGAGCCCGGCGTAGGAGGCGAGGGCGGCGTTGGTGTGGCCCGGCATGTCGATCTCGGGCACGACGGTCATGTAGCGGCTCGCCGCGTACGCCACGATCTCGCGGTAGTCGGCCTTGCTGTAGAACCCGCCCGGGCCGCCGCCGACCTCGGTGCTGCCCCCGTGGGCGGTCAGCCGGGGCAGGCCGTCGACGGCGATGCGCCAGCCCTGGTCGTCGGTCAGGTGCAGGTGCAGCCGGTTGATCTTGTAGAGGGCGAGCTGGTCGATGTAGCGCTCGACCTCGTCCACGGTGAAGAAGTGGCGCGCCACGTCCAGCATCGCGCCGCGGTAGCCGTAGCGCGGGGCGTCGGAGATCGTGCCGCCCGGGACGGTCCACGGCCGCCGGACGACGTACCGGCGCTCGACGTCGGCGGGCAGCAACTGCCGCAGCGTCTGCACCCCGTGGAAGAGCCCGGCGGCCGTGGCCGCGCGGATGACGACGGAGCGGGCGGTGGACCGCAGGGTGTAGCCCTCCGCCCCGGTGCGGGCGGCGGTGTCGAGCGCGAGCACGATGCCTTCCTCGGCCCGGTCCGCCGTCACGGGCAGGGCGTACCCGGTCGACGGGCGCAGAAGCGCGGCCAGTTGGCCGGCGATCGCCCCGGCCTGCGCGGAGCCGCCGGGGACGTGGATCCCGGCGGCGTCCCCGAGGGTGAACGCCGTCCCGTCCGGCTCGACCGAGGACGGCGCGGGCACGACCTGCCCGAGCGGCCGGACCTCGTCGGCGGCCGGGCGGGACGGTACCGCCGTGGCGAACGGGGCCGCGGCCACCAGGGACAGCAGGGCCACGGTCAGCACACGTCGAGATCTCATTCCCGAACGTCTACCACCGGTGCGGCCGCGTCCGCCCGCAGCGGGCGCGGGTCAGATCGATGCGCGCACCCCGCGCCGCCACACGGCGGACACCAGCGGCACACCGGGCCGGTAGGCGAGGTGGACGTGCGAGGGGGCGTCCAGGACCACCGCGTCGGCCCGCGCGCCGGGCGCGAGCCGCCCGACGTCGTCCCGGCGCAGCGCCAGCGCCCCGCCCAGGGTCGCGGCCCGTACCGCCTCGTCGGGGGTCATCCGCATGTCCCGTACGGCGACGGCCACGCAGAAGGGCATGGAACTGGTGAAGGAGGAGCCGGGGTTGCAGTCCGTGGACAGCGCGACGGTGGCGCCCGCGTCGATCAGCCGCCGCGCGTCGGGGTAGACGGCGCGGGTGGAGAACTCGGCGCCGGGCAGCAGCGTCGCGACCGTGCGGCTGCCCGCGAGCGCGTCGACGTCGGCGTCGGTGAGGTGGGTGCAGTGGTCGGCGGAGGCCGCGTCCAGCTCCACGGCGAGCTGCACGCCCGGCCCGTGGCCGAGCTGGTTGGCGTGCACCCGCGGGACCAGACCGCGGGCGGCACCGGCGGTGAGGACGGCGCGGGCCTGGTCGCCGTCGAAGGCGCCGCGCTCGCAGAAGACGTCGACCCAACGGGCGTACGGGGCGCAGGCGTCGAGCATGGGGCCGGTGACCAGGTCGACGTAGCCGGCCGGGTCGTCGGCGTACTCGGGGGCGACGATGTGCGCGCCGAGGAAGGTGACCTCGTCGGCGTGGTCGCCGGCGATGCGCAGGGCGCGGGCCTCGTCGTGCGGGGTGAGGCCGTAGCCGGACTTGGTCTCGATGGTCGTGGTGCCCTGGCGCAGCGCCTCGGCGACGTAGCGGGCGACGTTGGCGTGCAGCTCCTCGTCGCTCGCGGCCCGGGTGGCGGCGACGGTGGTGCGGATGCCGCCCGCGGTGTACGCCTGGCCCGACATGCGGGCGTTGAACTCGCGGGTGCGGTCTCCGGCGAAGACCAGGTGCGAGTGGGAGTCGACGAAGCCGGGGATGACGGCCCGGCCGGCTGCGTCGTACGACTCGTCCGCCGCGGGCGCCGCCGCGGAGGGGCCGACCCAGGCCACGTGCTCGCCGTCGATGACGAGCGCCGCGTCCTCCAGCAACCCCAGCGGGCCCTCGCCGAGCGCCGGGTCGTTGGTGACCAGGCTGCCGATGTTGGTGATGACGCTGCTGCTCATGACGGGCTTCCTTCGGCGGCGGATACGGCGGAGATCGCGGCGGCCAGGGCCGCGCCCACGTCGTGGACGAGCTGGTGCGCGCCGTCGCGGACGACGTGGCGGCCGCCGACCACCGTGTGGCGGACGTCGGCGCCGGTGGCCGCGAAGACGGCGGTCTCGGCGCCGAGCCGGGCCGGGGGGCCCGCAGTGCGCGCGCTGTCCAGCGCGATCGTGGTGAAGTCGGCGAGCGCCCCCGCCTCCAGTCGCCCGGCGTCGGCCCAGCCCAGGCCGGCGTGACCGTCCGCGGTGGCGGCGCGCAGCAGTTCGGCGGCGGTCCAGTGGCCGCGGGTGCGGGTGCGCAGCCGTTCGTCCAGCTCCATGGCCCGCGCCTCCTCGAACAGGTCGATCACGGCGTGGCTGTCGCTGCCGAGGCTGAGCGGGCTGCCCGCCTCCTGCAGCCGCCTGGCCGGGCCGATCCCGTCGGCGAGGTCCCGTTCGGTGGTGGGGCACATGCAGATCGTGGTGCCGGAGCCGCCGAGCAGCGCGATGTCCTCGTCGGTGAGGTGGGTGGCGTGCACGGCCGAGGTGCGCGGACCGAGCACACCGTGGTCGGCGAGGAGCCGGGTGGGAGTGACGCCGTGCGCCGCGAGGCAGGCCTCGTTCTCGGCGGGCTGTTCGGACAGGTGGACGTGGAGCGGCGCCTGCCGGTCCTCAGCCCATCGGACGACGGTGGCCAGTTGGCCGGCCGGGACCGCGCGCACCGAGTGCACGGCCGCGCCGATCCGCGCGTGGGGCCGGTCGGCGAGGGCGGACGCGCGCTCGGCCCAGCCCTCGGCGTCGCCGTCGACGAAGCGCAGCTGGTGCGGTTCGGGGGCGGCGCCGAAGCCGGAGGAGAGGTAGACGGTGTCGAGGAGGGTGATGCGGATGCCCGCCTCGTCCGCGGCGGCGATCAGCGCCTCGCCCATGGCGTTGGGCTCCTCGTAGGGGCCGCCGCCGGGCCGGTGGTGCACGTAGTGGAACTCGCCGACGCAGGTGATGCCCGCCAGGGCCATCTCCGCGTACACGGCGCGGGCGAGGTCGAAGTAGGTGTCGGGGGTCAGCGCGGCCGCGACCCGGTACATGACCTCGCGCCAGGTCCAGAAGGTGCCGCTGCCCTGCTGCACCGTGCCGCGCAGGGCCCGGTGGAAGGCATGGCTGTGGGCGTTGGCCAGCCCCGGCAGGGTGAGCCCGCGCAGCGTCACGGCGCCGACGGGCGGCGCGGCGGCCCCGGTGCGCAGGGCGGCGATCCGGCCGTCGGCGGTGGTGTCGACGACCACACCCCGTTCGACGCGGCCGCCGGTCCACGCGTACTCGGCCCAGTAGCTCTGCGGCGTCAGCGACACGCCAGGCCCTCCAGTACATCGGCGAGTGCGGTCACCCCGGCCAGGCAGTCGTCCTCGGTGGCCGTCTCGGCCGGGGAGTGCGAGACCCCGGTGGGGTTCCGTACGAACAGCATGGCGGTCGGGACGGCCTCGGAGAGGATGCCGGCGTCGTGTCCCGCCCCGGTCGGCAGCACGGGCACTTCCCCCAGCAGCTTGACGAGCTCGTCGCGCAGGCCGTGCGCGAACTCCACGACCGGGGTGAAGGACTCCCGGGTGACCTCCACCCGGACGCCGTCGCGCTCGCCCCGCTCGACCGCCGCGCGCTCGATCTCGCCGACGACCTCGGCCAGGGTGGCCTCGTCGGCGGCGCGCGAGTCCAGCCAGCCGCGCACGAGGGAGGCGATGGCGTTGACACCGTTGGGCTCGACGCCGACCTTGCCGAAGGTGGCCAGCGCGCCGGCGAGCCGGGCCTTCTTGCGGGCGGCGAGCACCGTGTTGGCGTACGTCAGCATCGGGTCGCGGCGGTCCTCCAGGCGGGTGGTGCCCGCGTGGTTGGCCTCGCCGTGGAAGTCGAACCGCCAGCGGCCGTGCGGCCAGATGGCGGAGGCGACGCCGACCGCGTGCGGGGTGTCGGCCAGGAAGCGGCCCTGCTCGACGTGGAGCTCGACGAACGCGCCGATACGGGCGAGGCGTCCGGGGTCCGGGCCGATCGCCTCGGGGTCGTGCCCGGCCCGCTCCATCGCCTGTGCCAGGGTGACGCCGTCGCCGTCGCGCAGCGCGTGGGCCTTCTCGGCGGTCAGCTGTCCCGCGGTCAGCCGGGAGCCGACGCAGGCCAGCCCGAAGCGGGCGCCCTCCTCGTCGCCGAAGTTGACGATCGCCAGCGGCTTGGCGGGCGCGGCGCCGCGGGCCCGCAGCTCGTCCAGCGCCGCGAAGGAGGACACGACGCCCAGCGGGCCGTCGAAGGCGCCGCCGTCCGGCACCGAGTCCAGGTGCGAACCGGTCACCACGGCGTCGCCGGCGGTGGGATCACCCAGCCAGGCCCACTGGTTGCCGTTGCGGTCCAGCTCGTACGTCAGGCCCCGGCCCTCGGCCTGCGCCGTGAACCAGGCGCGGCAGTCGGCGTCCGCGCCGGTCCAGGCGTAGCGGCGGTAGCCGCCGGAGCCGGAGTCGCGGCCGATGGGCCGCAACTCCCTCCACATCTCGTGGAACGAGGAGGTCACGCCTCCCCGCCTTCGACGCCCTCGCCGCCCTCGCGCATGGGCACGCGCACACCGCGCTCGGCGGCGACCTCGTCGGCGCGGTCGTACCCGGCGTCGACGTGCCGGATGACGCCCATGCCCGGGTCGTTGGTGAGCACGCGGCGGATCTTCTCGCCCGCCAGCTTGGTGCCGTCGGCGACGGTGACCTGGCCGGCGTGGATGGAGCGGCCGATGCCGACGCCGCCGCCGTGGTGGATGGAGACCCAGGAGGCGCCGGAGGCGACGTTGACCATGGCGTTGAGCAGCGGCCAGTCGGCGATCGCGTCGGAGCCGTCGAGCATGGCCTCGGTCTCGCGGTACGGGGAGGCGACGGAGCCCGCGTCGAGGTGGTCGCGGCCGATGACGACGGGGGCCGCCAGGGTGCCGTCGGCGACCATCTCGTTGAAGCGCTCGCCGGCCTTGTCGCGCTCGCCGTAGCCGAGCCAGCAGATGCGCGCGGGCAGGCCCTGGAAGTGGACCCGCTCACCGGCCATCTTGATCCAGCGGGCCAGCGACTCGTTCTCCGGGAAGAGCTCCAGGATCGCCTTGTCGGTCTTGGCGATGTCGGCCGGGTCGCCGGACAGCGCCGCCCAGCGGAAGGGGCCCTTGCCCTCGCAGAACAGCGGGCGGATGTAGGCCGGGACGAAGCCGGGGAAGGCGAACGCCCGGTCGTAGCCCGCGAGCTGGGCCTCGCCGCGGATGGAGTTGCCGTAGTCGAAGACCTCGGCGCCCGCGTCCATGAAGCCGACCATGGCCTCGACGTGCTTGGCCATCGCCTCGCGGGCGCGCTGGGTGAACTCGGCGGGCTTCTCGGCCGCGTACGAGGTCATGTCCTCGAAGTCGACGCCGATCGGCAGGTACGCCAGCGGGTCGTGGGCGGAGGTCTGGTCGGTGACGACGTCGATGGGCGCGTCCATGGCGAGCAGCTGCGGCACCAGCTCGGCCGCGTTGCCCAGGACGCCGATGCTCAGCGGCTTGCGCTGGTCGCGGGCCTCGGTGGCGAGGGCGAGCGCGTGCTCCAGGGAGTCGGCGCGCACGTCCAGGTAACGGTGCTCGATGCGGCGCTCGATGGCGCGCGGGTCGCAGTCGATGCAGATGGCGACGCCGCCGTTCATGGTGACGGCGAGCGGCTGGGCGCCGCCCATGCCGCCGAGACCGGCGGTGAGGGTGATGGTGCCGGCCAGGCTGCCGCGGAACTTCTTCTCCGCGACGGCGGCGAAGGTCTCGTACGTGCCCTGCAGGATGCCCTGGGTGCCGATGTAGATCCACGAACCGGCCGTCATCTGGCCGTACATGGTCAGGCCCAGCGCCTCCAGGCGGCGGAACTCCTCCCAGGTAGCCCAGTCGCCGACGAGGTTGGAGTTGGCGATGAGCACGCGCGGCGCCCACTCGTGGGTCTGCATCACGCCGACCGGGCGGCCGGACTGGACGAGCATCGTCTCGTCCTGCTTGAGGCCCTGGAGGGTGCGCACCATCGCGTCGAAGGACCGCCAGTCACGGGCGGCCTTGCCGGTGCCGCCGTAGACCACGAGCTTGTCGGGGTGCTCGGCGACCTCGGGGTCGAGGTTGTTCTGCAGCATGCGCAGTGCGGCTTCCTGCTGCCAGCCCTGCGCGGTGAGCGCGCTGCCGCGCGGTGCGCGTACGGTCCTCGGTCCGGCGCCGGTTCCGGTCATGCCCCTGCCTCCTCGCGACTGGATTGAGTCATTCACATCCTTGCCTCCTGAATAGCACTAGTCAACCGGGCCGACGTGCCTCCGGCGCGTCCCGCGGGGACGTCTCCGGGTCACGTCCCCCACGGGCAGGTCGTACCCACCGTGGGCCCGTCCGTCACGGACCCGCCCCGACGGCCTCGGCCTGACACGATGGCGGTATGACGGAGGAACCCGCGGTACGACGGGAACGGGCACTTCGCGCGGCGGTCGGGCAGGGACTGGTCGGCACCGACAGGCCGGTGGTGGGCCTGCTGGACCTGGACGGCGTCCGGGCGGCCGCCGCCGATCTGCGGGCGGCCTTCGCGACGCCCGGGGTGGAGGTCACGCACACCTTCGCGGTCAAGGCCGCGTCCCTGGTGCCGGTGCTGCGGCTGCTCTGCGAGGAGGGCATCGGCGCGGAGGTCGCCAGCCCCGGCGAGCTCGCCCTGGCCAGGGCCGCGGGCGTACCCGCCGCGAGGATCGTGCTGGACTCCCCCGCCAAGACCCCGGACGAACTGCGGGAGGCGCTGGCCCTCGGCATCGCCCTCAACGCCGACAACCCGCAGGAGCTGGCGCGCCTGGACCGGCTCGTGCCGCCCGGCACCACCGCCGCCCCCCTGGGCCTGCGGGTCAATCCCCAGGTCGGCGCGGGCAGCATCGGCGCGATGAGCACGGCCACCGCCACGTCGAAGTTCGGCGTCGCCCTGCGCGACGAGGGCGCGGCGCACTGGGTGGTCCGCGCCTACCTCGACCGTCCCTGGCTCACCCGGCTGCACACCCACACCGGTTCGCAGGGCGTGCCCCTGGAGCTGATGGCGGCCGGCGTCCGCGCGGCGTACGAGCTCGCCGAGCGGATCAACGCGGCGGCCGGGCGCCGGCAGGTCACCACGCTGGACATCGGCGGCGGCCTGCCGGTCAACTTCGCCTCCGACGAGGTCCGGCCGGGCTTCCGCGCCTACGCCGACGTGCTCCGCGCGGCCGTGCCCGGACTCTTCGACGGGCGGTACGCGCTGGTCACCGAGTTCGGGCGGTCACTGGTGGCCAAGCAGGGCACGATCCTGGCGCGCGTGGAGTACGCCAAGACGGCCGGGGGCCGCGCGATCGCCGTGACGCACGCCGGCGCCCAGGTCGCCACGCGCACCGTCTTCGCGCCCGGCGCCTGGCCGCTGCGGGTCCTGGCGCTCGACCCGGAAGGACGCCCCAAGGACGGCACCCCGGTCGTCCAGGACGTCGCCGGGCCGTGCTGCTTCGCGGGCGACCTCGTCGCGACGGCGCGCGAGCTGCCGCTGCTCGCGGAGGGCGACCTCGTGGCGCTGCCCGACACGGGGGCGTACTACTTCTCGACGCACTTCGCGTACAACTCGCTGCCCCGCCCCGCCGTCCACGGCTACTGCGGGCCCGGTCCGGACTTCCGCACCCTGCGCCGTGCCCAGACGATCGAGGACCTCGTACGGGAGAGCGGCGGCTGAGCCGCGGCCGCGCGGCCGCGGCTCGTTCACCCGGACGGCTCAGCGGGCCGCCGCGGCGCGACGGCGGGACGACCCGCCGGGGCCCGCGTCGCCGGCCACCGGGCCGGTGGCCTCGTAACCGGGGACGGCCGCCGCGGCGGGGCCGCGTCCCACGTACTCGGGCCTGACCCACAGCAGCGTCTCGTGCGCCCGCTCCCAGCGCCCCAGGCGCACCGCCTTGGCCCACAGCCCCGCTCCGGCGCCCGCGAGCAGCATCCCCGCCGCGGCGGGCGCGGCCGCGCCGGACGCGAGGGCCACCACGAACGCCGCGAGCAGCCACCACCGCCGGGCCCGGGTCCAGGCGCGCGCCGTGACCCGGCGGTCCTGCAGGAAGACGCCCCGGGGCGCGCGCTCGGCCGCCTCCGCGAGGGCCGTGTACCGCCGCCGGCGCACCAGGAAGGCCACCACCGCGGCGACCACGAAGAGTGCGGCGCCACCCAGCACCCCGATGCGGCGTCCGGTCAGTCCGGGCACGAAGACCCCGGCACCCGCCGCCACGACCCCCAGCCACCACAGCCACCGCGCCGGCACCCGTACCAGGACCGCCACCCGCGCCAGCGCATACGCTCCGCGCACCACCGCTGTCTCCCTTCCTCCACGGCTCGTTCCGTCAGTGCTGGGGAGGGAGGTTACTCACGGAACATCAAAATTCCGTGAGAACGGCACCGCATGCGGGGCCGCGGAGGCAGTGCTACCACTGAGAGCGGGGGCCTTCGGGGCTGGAGTGGTGCGTATGAACATCGTGGTCGACCTCAATCGCTGCCAGGCCTACGCGCAGTGCGCGTTCCTCGCTCCCGAGGTCTTCGAACTGCACGGCGAGGAGGCCCTGCTGTACGTCCCGGCCGTCCCGGAGGACCAGCAAGAGCGCGTCCACCGGGCCGCGGTGGCGTGCCCGGTGCAGGCCATCCTGGTGGGCGGGGCGGCGGGTGCCGATGTCCGGTGAACTGCGCGACGGGCGCATCGTCATCGTCGGCGCGTCCCTGGCCGGCCTGCGGGCCGCCGAGACGCTGCGCGACGAGGGTTTCGCGGGGTCGCTGACGCTGGTGGGCGACGAGCCGCACCCGCCGTACGACCGGCCGCCGCTGTCCAAGCAGGTGCTGCTCGGGCGCGTGCCCGCGACGGCGACCGGGCTCCCGGCGCGCCGGGAGGTGGACGCGCAGTGGAAGCTGGGCGTCGCCGCCACGGGGGTCGACGGGATCGGCCGGCGCGTCTTCCTCGCGAACGGCGAGGAACTGCCCTTCGACCGGCTGCTGATCGCCACCGGCACCCGCGCCCGGCCCTGGCCGAACCCGGCCGAGGCCGCCCTGGACGGTGTGTTCGCGCTGCGGACCAGCGACGACGCGGCCGGGCTCGCCGAACGGCTGGACGCCGGGCCCCGGCGTGTGCTGGTGATCGGTGCCGGTTTCACGGGCTCGGAGATCGCCTCCGCCTGCCGGGAGCGGGACATCCCCGTGACCGTGGTGGAGCGCGGCCCCGCGCCCCTGGTGGGCGCGCTCGGCGGGACGCTCGCCGCGGTCGCCGCCGAGATGCACCGCAGGCACGGGGTGGACCTCCGCTGCGGGGTGCAGGTCACCTCCCTGGAGGGAAACGGCCGGCTGACCGGCGCCCGGCTCTCCGACGGGAGCACCGTCGAGGCGGACGTGGCGGTGGTCGCCCTCGGCGCGGTCCGCAACACCGAGTGGCTGGCCGAGTCCGGCCTGGCCGCCGGCCCGCGCGGCGTGACCTGCGACGCCGGCTGCCGTGCCTTCAACATGTACGGCATCGTCACCGACGACGTGTTCGTCGCCGGCGACGTGGCCCGTTTCCCGCACCCCCTGTTCGGCTACCAGCTGCTCGCCCTGGAGCACTGGGGCAACGCGGTCGCGCAGGCCGAGGTGGCGGCGCACAACATGGTCAGCGCGGGCCCGTTCCGGCGGCCGCACCTGGCCGTGCCGACCTTCTGGTCCAGCCAGTTCGGCCACAACATCAAGTCGGTGGGCGTGCCGACCTACTCCGACCAGGTCGTCGTCGCCCAGGGCTCGCTGCGCGAGGCCCGGCTGGTCGTCGTCTACGGCTACAAGGGCCGCATCACGGCGGCGGTGTCGGTGAACCGGGCCAAGTGGCTGGACTACTACCAGAACCTGATCGAGACGGCCGCGCCGTTCCCGCCCGAGCCCGGGGCCGCCGACCGGACCGCCCCGATGATCCCCCTGCCGTCCGACGTGCCCGATCCCGCGGTGCTCTCGCACGGCCCGACGGTCGCCCTCACCGGTCATCTGCCGGACCGGCGCCTGACCCTGGTGCGGCACGGCGGCTGAGGCCGCCGCCGCCAGCGCCGCGGACGGGCCGTGGCAGGACGCCGCGGCCCACGACGACGAGGAGCCCCCGCGCATGGCTGCGGACACGCTGTTCCGAAGGATCACCGACTACGCCAGCCGGCCCGATCCCTACCCGCTCTACGCCGAACTCCGCGAGAGCAAGGTGGCGCCGCAGGACGACGGCAGCTACCTCGTCGGCACGTACCACGAGATCAAGGCCCTGCTCCACGACCCGCGCATCAGCTCCGACCGGCGCCACCGCAGCGACCCGCAGGAGGCCCGGCTGGCCGGGGAACTGGCGCCGTCCTTCATCGGCGTGGACGATCCCGAGCACGACCGGCTCCGCCGCACCGCCATGCGGCCCTTCGGCCCGCCGCACACCCCCGGCCGGGTCGACGCCATGCACGGCGAGATCGTCCGGATCGCCGACGGCCTCGTCGCCGGGCTCCGGGACAAGCAGCGCATCGACGTCGTCGACGACTTCGCCTACCCGCTCCCGGTCACCGTGATCTGCCGGCTGCTGGGCGTGCCCCGGGAGGACGAGCCGATGTTCCGCGGCTGGTCGGACGCGATCGTCGGCGGACTCGACCTCAACCCCGACGAGGACCCGACGCAGCGCACGCAGGCCGCCACCGAGGCCCGCAGGGCGATGGGGGTCTACCTGGGCGGGCTGGCCGAGCAGCGGCGCGGCAAGCCCTCCGACGACCTGCTGGCGGCGTTCGTCAACGACCAGGACCCGGCCGGCGGGCTGACGCAGATCGAGCTGATGGTGACCTCGGTGCTGCTGCTCGTCGCCGGGCACGAGACCACCGTCAACCTGATCACCAACGGCATGCTCACCCTGCTGCGCCGGCCCGACCAGCTGGACCTGCTGCGCCGCGAACCGGCCCTGATGCCGCAGGCGGTGGAGGAACTGCTGCGGTTCGAGCCGCCCGTGCAGATGCTGCCCCAGCGCACCCCGCTGGTGGACGTCGAGGTCGCGGGGGTCACCGTGCCCAAGGGGGCGCCCCTGATCCTGGTGCTCGCCTCCGGCAGCCGTGATCCGCAGCGCTTCCGGGACCCCGACCGCTTCGACCCGCAGCGCACGGACAACCAGCACCTGGGCTTCGGCAGCGGTGTGCACAGCTGCTTCGGGGCGCCGCTCGCCCGGCTGGAGGCGCAGATCGCCCTCACCGCGCTGCTGCGCGACCTGGACGGCCTCCGGCTGGCGGAGGACCCGCCGCCGTACCGGCGAAGCCCGGTGCTGCGCGGTCCCCGCCATCTGGTCGTGGAGCACGACGGGGTGCGCGCCTGACCCGGCGTCCACGTCCGGCCCCGGGCCGCGGGGCGGCTCACTCCACGAACAGGCCCTGCGCCGCGGCCTTGGCGTCGAACTCCTCCAGCCGCGCCTGCGCGTCC
The DNA here is from genome assembly GCF_033792765.1 of Streptomyces sp. PA03-6a. Classification (NCBI taxonomy): domain Bacteria; kingdom Bacillati; phylum Actinomycetota; class Actinomycetes; order Kitasatosporales; family Streptomycetaceae; genus Streptomyces; species Streptomyces sp. PA03-6a. The sequence continues at coordinate 27,786 of NZ_JARAVK010000016.1, forward strand.
GGCAGCCCGTCGCACATCGCCTCCAGCAGCACCCGCCCGAGCAGCATCGGCGCGCACGCGGTGTCGAAGGCGAGTCCCGTGCCGACGGCCGCCGGGAGCAGGACGTCGGAATGGGCGGCGACCGGCGCGAAGGCGCTGTCGGCGACGGTGACGACGGTCAGCCCGGCCGAGCGGGCGTACTCCAGGGCCTCGACCACCTCACGGGGATGCCGGGGCAGCGCGAAGCACAGCAGGGCGCTCGCCCCGGCCCGCACGGCCGCGTCGACGCGGTCGGCGAGCATGCTGCCGCCCTCGTCGAGGAGACGGACGTCGGGGTGCACCTTGGCCGCGAAGTAGCCGAAGCCGCGGGCCTGGGCGGCCGCGGCCCGCAGCCCCAGCACGGGCAGCGGCCGGGACGCGGCGAGCAGGGCGCCCGCGCGGGCGACCGGGGCGGGGTCGGCGAGCAGCGCGGCGAGGTGCCTCAGGTTCTCGATCTCGGCCTGCACGGCCTCCTGGTACTCGTTGTACCGGTCGCCGGCCGGCTGCCCCTGGGGCGCCGCGGCGGGGGCGACGTCGCGCAGGTGGCGGCGGAGCGCGGGGTAGCCGTCGAAGCCGAGCGCGACGGCGAAGCGGGTCACGGAGGGCTGGCTGACCCCGGCCAGTTCGGCGACCTCGACGCTGGACAGGAAGGGCGCGTCGGCGGCCCGCCGCACCAGGCAGTGCGCGATGCGGCGCTGGGTGGGCGTGAGCCGGTGCGCCTCGAACAGCTTCATCAGGCGCGCGGACGCGGTGTCGGTCCCGTCGGCTCCGGTGGCGTTCTCGGTGGCCATGACGCCCTCTCCGGTCGGCCATTCATGTGCCGATGACTCTGCATGATTCTATGCAGGAGGGCAAGGCGCCCCGGCTCACACGGGCGGCAGCAGCTTCTTCTGCGGCTTGCCCATCGCGTTGCGCGGCAGTTCGGTCAGGAAGCGGACCTTGCGCGGGCGCTTGTGCACCGACAGGTGACCGGCCACGAAGTCGATCAGCTCGCGCTCGCCCACCCCGTCCGCCACCACGTAGGCCACGATCTCCTGGCCGAGGTCGGTGTGCGGGGCGCCCACCACGGCCGCCTCCCGCACCGCGGGGTGGTCCAGCAGGGCGTTCTCCACCTCGCCCGCGCCGATCCGGTAGCCACCGGACTTGATCAGGTCGGTGGAGGCCCGGCCGACGATCCGGTGCATGCCGTCCGGCTCGATCGCCGCGATGTCCCCGGTGCGGAACCAGCCGTCCTCGGTGTACGAGGCCGCGGTCGCCTCCGGCCGTCCCAGGTAACCGTCGAAGAGGGTGGGCCCGGTCAGCTGGAGCTCGCCGATCTCCGCGCCCGGCTCGGCCGCGATCCGGGTGCGGATCCCCGGCAGCGGCAGCCCGACGGAGCCGGGGCGCCGCTCACCGGCGGCCCGGGTGCTGATCGTGATCAGGGTCTCCGTCATGCCGTAGCGCTCGACCGGCCGCTGCCCGGTCAGCGCCTCCAGCTCACGGAAGACCGGCGCCGGCAGCGGCGCGCTGCCGGAGACCAGCAACCGGGCGCCGCTCAGCGCCCTGGCGGACTCCGGGTCCCCCGCGACCCGGCCCCAGACGGTCGGCACGCCGAAGTAGAGGCTGCCGCCCGCCGCCGCGTACGCCTGCGGGGTGGGGCGGCCGGTGTGGACCAGACGGCTCCCGGTGCGCAGCGCGCCGAGCACGCCGAGCACGAGACCGTGCACGTGGAACAGCGGCAGGCCGTGGACGAGGGTGTCCTCCGGCGTCCACTCCCAGGCCCCGGCGAGGGCGTCGAGTCCGGCGGCGACCGCGCGGCGGGGGACCAGAACGCCCTTGGGCGCCCCGGTGGTGCCCGAGGTGTACAGGACGAGGGCCGTCGTGTCCGGGTCCGGCTCGGGGCCGTCCCAGGACCGGCGCTCGGTGAGCACGACCGGGGGCGCCTGCACGGCCCCGGAGTCGCGCAGGATGTGGTCGCGCTCGGCCGGTCCCGCGTCGGGCGGCACCGGGACGACCGGGACACCCGCGAGGAGGCCGCCGACGACCGCCACGACCGTCTCCAGGGACGGCGCCGCGTGCACGGCGACCGCCGGGGCACCCGCGACGCGCGCCGCGAAGGCGCCCGCGGCACCGAGCAGTTCCTCGCGCGAGCTCGGGCGCCCGTCGACGGTGACCGCGTCGGGGCGGTCGGACGGGGCGTGGTGGAGGGCGGTCAGCAGGCGCGGCGCGTGTCCGGTCACCCCACGACCCTACTGGGGCGACCCCCGGGAACGTTCGGGGGTTTCCCCCAGTGCCACCGGGCCGACCGGTCCGTACGGTGGCGTCATGGACGCCCTTGACCCAGAGCTCAAGAAGGAATTCGCCGCCACCATCCAGGCGCGCAAGGACTTGGGGGAGGAGTACGAGTCGGCCCTCATCGACTCCTTCCTGGAGAAGATGGACCGGCGCATCGACTCCCAGGTCGAGCGGCGGGTACGCCGCGAACTGGCCGAGCACCAGACGGCGTTCGCCCGTGCCGGGCGCCGGGTCGGCCCGGAGGCGCGCGGCCATGGGGGCGGCCGTTTCGGCGCCCGCTACGGCTTCGGGGCGTTCTCCCTGATCATGGCGATCCCGCTGTCCGCCATCGCGGCCGACAAGGGCGACCTGCCCGGGCTCCTCGTCGCCTGGGTCGGCATCGTCGCCGTCAACGCCGCCCATTCGCTGGGATGGCTGTTCAACGAGCGGGGCAGCGCGCCGCGCCGCGGCAAGGACCCGGACGCCTGGGAGGACTGACGGCCCTGAGGCGGCGGGCGGCCCCGCCCGGGCCGGAACGCGTCCGCGGCGGGCGCCGCACGGGTCGAGGCCGTATGGCCCGACCCGCGGGGTGCCCGGCTCCGCGGTCGCAGCCGGCGCCGCGTTACGCGGTGAGCAGTGCCACGACGCGGCGGGCCGCGGTCTCGTCGCGTGCCGCGGCGAAGGGCAGCGGCCCGGCGGCCATGCGGAACGGCAGCCCGTCCGCGCCCAGCACCGTTCCGCCCGCCTCGGCGACCAGCAGGACGCCGGCGGAGTGGTCCCAGGGGTTGTCGTAGGCGTAGGTGGCCGCGTCGAGCCGCCCGAGCGCGACGTCGAGGTAGTCGCAGCCGGCGGAGCCGCTCGCCCAGGGCTTGACGCCGTGCGCGGCCCCCAGTTCGTACAACCTCCGGTGCTGGTCGGCGGTGAGGTGCGCGGGCCGGGCGCCGGCCACCAGCAGCACCTCGTCCGCGTCCTGGGCGCCGCCGGTGCCCAGCCGCAGCGGACGGCCGCCCACGTGCGCGCCCTCGCCGCGCCGGGCGGTGGCGAGGACCCCGTCGACGGGCCGGTACGTCCAGGAGGCGAGCAGCTCACCGCGCGCGGCGAGGGCGACCTGGGTGACGAACGAGGAGTCGCCGCGGACGAAGTTGGAGGTGCCGTCGACCGGGTCGACGATCCAGACCGGAGCCTCGCCCAGCAGCGCACCGAGCAGCGCGGGGTCGGCGTGCACGGCCTCCTCGCCGATGACGGCGGAGCCCGGCAGCAGGCGGGTGAGCGTACGGGTGAGGCGTTCCTCGACCTGGCGGTCGGCGACCGTGACGAGGTCCAGCGGGCCCTTCTTCTCGTCGACGTCGCCCTCGGCGAGGCGGCCGAAGCGGGCGAGCGCCTCCTCGTCGGCCACGGTGCGTATGGACTCCTCGACGGCTGCGAACGTCTGTGCGCTGATCACGGCGGCCACTCAACCAGAAGAGCGGCCCGCGCGGGGACGCGGACCGCTCTTCCACAGATTGCGCGGGAACCGCCGCACCCCCGGTCACCCGGGGGGCGGGACGACGGCGGTCCCCGCGAGGGACGTGGGCCGGATCAGGGCCGGGCCACACGTCCTGGGGTCACCATGGAGGTCCGGGAGCCGCTCCGGAGGTCCTTGGCGCCACATCCGTGGTGTCGGCCGGGCGACCGGTGTGCCGTCCGCCGACATCCACCAATGTGCCGGACGCGTGTTAAGCGCGTGCTGCGGCCACGTGACGTGGGTGTACCACTTCCGCGAACCCGTGGCGGACCTCCCGGGGACGTCCCCGGGTGCCGCTACTTGGCCTCCTCGGCGAGGAAGGCGAGCAGGTCCTGGCGGCTGACCACACCCGTCGGCTTGCCCTCGACCAGCACGATCGCCGCGTCGGCCGAGCCCAGCACCGCCATCAGGTCGCCGACCGGTTCGCCGGAGCCCACCTGCGGCAGCGGCGCGCTCATGTGCCGCTCCAGCGGGTCGTCCAGGGTGGCGCGCTTGGTGAACAGCGCGTCGAGCAGCTCCCGCTCCACGACCGAACCGATGACCTCGGCGGCCATGACGTCGGGGTGCCCGGCGCCCGGCTTCACGATCGGCATCTGCGAGACGCCGTACTCGCGCAGCACCTCGATGGCCTGGCCGACGGTCTCCTCGGGGTGCATGTGCACCAGCTGCGGGATGCCGCCGTCCTTGCGGTCCAGCACGTCGGAGACGCGGGCCTGGCCGGTGCCCTCCTCCAGGAAGCCGTAGTCGGCCATCCACTCGTCGTTGAAGATCTTCGAGAGATAGCCGCGGCCGGAGTCCGGCAGCAGGACGACCACGACGTCGTCCGGGCCGAGCCGCTCGGCCACGCGCAGCGCCGCGACGACCGCCATGCCGCAGGAGCCGCCGACGAGCAGGCCCTCCTCCTTGGCCAGGCGGCGGGTCATCTGGAAGGAGTCCTTGTCCGAGACCGCCACGATCTCGTCCGCGACGGTGCGGTCGTAGGCGGTGGGCCAGAAGTCCTCACCGACGCCCTCGACGAGGTACGGCCGGCCGGAGCCGCCGCTGTAGACGGAGCCCTCCGGGTCGGCGCCGATGACCTTCACCCTGCCGTCCGAGGCGTCCTTCAGGTAGCGGCCGGTGCCGGAGATGGTGCCGCCGGTGCCGACGCCCGCCACGAAGTGCGTGATCTTCCCCTCGGTCTGCTCCCACAGCTCCGGGCCGGTGGAGTGGTAGTGCGAGGCCGGGTTGTTGGGGTTGCTGTACTGGTCGGGCTTCCAGGCGTTCGGGGTCTCGCGCACCAGCCGGTCGGAGACGTTGTAGTACGAGTCCGGGTGCTCGGGGTCCACGGCGGTGGGGCAGACCACGACCTCGGCGCCGTAGGCCCGCATGACGTTGATCTTGTCCGCGGAGACCTTGTCGGGGCAGACGAAGATGCAGTGGTAGCCCTTCTGCTGGGCCACGATCGCCAGGCCGACGCCCGTGTTGCCGGAGGTCGGCTCCACGATCGTGCCGCCGGGCTTGAGCTCGCCGCTCTTCTCCGCGGCCTCGATCATCCGCAGCGCGATGCGGTCCTTGACCGAACCGCCGGGGTTGAAGTACTCGACCTTGGCCAGGACGGTCGCCTGGATTCCTGCCGTCACGCTGTTGAGCCTCACCAGCGGGGTGTTGCCGACGAGGCTGATCATCGAGTCGTGGAACTGCACCATTGTCTCCGGGTTCTCCGTGATTGTGAGGCCAGGGTAAGCGGTTTTCCGGTGGGGGGTCGCCCACGCCGGCACCGGGCGTCGCATGCTTCACATTGGTGTTACGTACGCCCCGGAAGGTCCGGTTGTAGAGTCACACCGTGGCGCGATCACGACACGTCGCTGTTACGACACCGGGCTTATACAACCGGGGGGTGGGCCATGCCTGACCAGAAACACCCGGACACCATCGAAGCGGGCACGGGCAACGCCGACTACGCCGCCGCGCTCAGCGGCCTGGCCGCCGTGGAGTCCGGCCTCGCCTCCGTGCGGGAACGGCTCACGGCGCTCGCCGCCGTGCGCCCGTCCCGGCCGGCCGAGCCCGTGATGCCGGGTGGGATCGCCGAGGTGATCCACGGCGAGACGGAGCAGCAGCACATGATCGAGCAGCTGCAGCGCGAGGCCCGTAAGGAGGTGCTGACCTTCGTGCGGCCGCCGTACGTCGCCGCGGCGGGCAACGTCGTGCAGAAGGAGCGGCTGACCGCCGGGGTCGAGTACCGCTCCCTGTACGAGACGACGGCCCTGGTGTACCCCGGCGCGGCCGACATGCCGGGCTTCGTCGAGCCGGGCGAGCTGGCCCGGGCGGCGCCGACCGTGCCGATGAAACTGATGATCGTCGACGCCGAGCGGGCGCTGCTGCCGCTGTCCGGCGGCCGCGACCGCTCCGTGGTCTCCTCCGCCGGCCTGCTGCTGCTCCACCCCTCGGTGCTGGTCGACGCGCTGCTGGAGCTCTTCGAGGACCGCTGGCTGCGCGGCACGCCGCTGCGCATGCCCTCGCTCGGCGAGACCGAGGAGGACCCGGAGTTCCCCGGCTCCCCCGAGCTCGACGAGCAGTTGCTCTCGCTGCTGATGTCCGGGCTGCCCGACAAGGCGATCGCCTCCCAGCTGGGGATATCCCTGCGCACGCTGCAGCGCAGGATCCGGTCCCTGATGGAGTCCACCGGAACCGCCAACCGCACCCAGCTCGCCTGGTTCGTCGCACAGCAGCGGCTGACCTGAGTCGGGGCCTCCCAGCGGTTGCGGCGGGCATCGGACGGGGCAACAAATCGTTGTACGGGTCGGGCCACGAGGGTCCGCACACCCGGCGCGGGAGGTGGACGTTGTCCAGGGCAAGGGTGGCGCGGCGGATCGCGACGGCCGCCGCGTACGGAGGTGGCGGCATCGGGCTGCTGGGCGGCGCCGCGGTCGGCCTGGTGCTGACCGAGGCCGCGCTCGCCCGCAGGACCGTGGGCGGCTCCGACGCCGTCCCGCCCCGCGCGGACGGCGTCTACGGCGCCGCCTTCGCGCTGAGCACCGACGAGCGGCCGATCGTGCTGGCCCTCGTGGGCGACTCCACGGCGGCGGGGCAGGGGGTGCACCGGGCGAGCCAGACCCCCGGCGCGTTGCTGGCCTCCGGGGTGGCGGCGGTGGCGGAACGGCCGGTGCGGCTGGTCAACGTGGCCAATCCCGGCGCACAGTCCGACGACCTGGCCCGCCAGGTCGATCTTCTGCTGGGGCCCGTTCCCGGCACCGCGCCCGGTCTGTGCGTGATCATGATCGGAGCCAACGACGTGACCCGGCGGATGCCGCTGGCCGTCTCGGTGCGGATGCTGTCCGACGCGGTGCGGCGGCTGCGCGAGGCGGGCTGCGAGGTGATCGTCGGGACCTGCCCCGACCTGGGCACGATCGAGCCGGTCTACCAGCCGCTGCGCTGGATCGCGCGGCGGCTGAGCCGACAGCTCGCGGCCGCGCAGACCATCGCGGTGGTCGGCCTCGGCGGCCGCACCGTGTCGCTGGGCGACCTGCTCGGGCCCGAGTTCGAGTCCCGCCCCCGCGAGATGTTCGGCCCGGACAACTACCACCCGTCGGCCGAGGGTTACGCGACCGCGGCCATGGCGATGCTGCCGACGCTGTGCTCCGCGGTCGGGCTGTGGCCCGAGGAGGACGAGCGCCCCGACGCCCGGCGCGGCGAGGGCTTCCTCCCGGTGGCCCAGGCCGCCGCGGAAGCCGCGGGCGAGGCCGGCACCGAGGTCACCGCGGCCGCCGGCACGGTCTCCGGCCCCCGCGGCCGCTGGGCCCTCCTCAAGCGCCGCCGCCGTCGCCGCCTCCCCGACGCGACGGAACCCGCCGCCACGGCGGCGGCCGAGGCCGCCCAGAACTAGCGCCTCCGGCGGGTTGCGGGCCGGGCGGCGGTACCCGCCGCCGTCCGCGGGTCCGCGGCGCCCGCGGCGGGGGCTGTCTCCCATCCACCCGCGAGGGCACCCGTCGGGGACCGCCGCCGTCCGCTCGCCGCAGGGGGTCAACCCCCGCGCGGCGCGGCCCTTCGGGCGGCGGCATGCCCCGGGCGGCAACCCGCCGCCGCCGTCCGCGGGTCGCTGCGCCCGCGGCGGGGGCTGTCTCCCATCCACCCGCGAGGGCACCCGTCGGGGACCGCCGCCGTCCGCTCGCCGCAGGGGGTCAACCCCCGCGCGGCGCGGCCCTTCGGGC
>NZ_JARAVK010000016.1:35841-68308 GCF_033792765.1 Streptomyces sp. PA03-6a
GCGCCCGCGGCGGGGGCTGTCTCCCATCCACCCGCGAGGGCACCCGTCGGGGACCGCCGCCGTCCGCTCGCCGCAGGGGGTCAACCCCCGCGCGGCGCGGGCCCCCGGGGGCGACGGTACGCGCCGCACGGCACCCCGCACCTACGTCCGCCGCCGTCTGCTCCGGCGACCGTGACACCCGGAACCGGCGTCAGCCGGCCTTGCGCTGGTTGAAGCGGAGCAGGTTGCCGGAGGGGTCGCGGAAGGCGCAGTCACGGACGCCGTAGGGCTGGTCCATGGGCTCCTGGAGTACCTCGCCGCCCGCGTCGCGGATGCGCTCGAAGGTGGCGTCGACGTCACTGGTGGCGAAGATGACCCCGCGCAGCATGCCCTTGGCCAGCAGCTCGCTCATGGCCTGCTTGTCCGCGTCGGAGGCGCCCGGGTCCGCCAGGGGCGGTTCGAGCACGATCTCCACGCCCGGCTGGTCGGGCGAGCCGACCGTCACCCAGCGCATGCCCTCGAAGCCGACGTCGTTGCGGACCTCCAGGCCGAGGACGTCGCGGTAGAAGGGCAGCGCCTTGTCGTGGTCGTCGACGGCGATGAAGCACTGTGACAGCGTGATGTCCATGCGGACCACGCTAGGCCCTCTCGTCAAAGTCCCGCCTGCCCCGCGCTCCGGGCGGCCGGCGTTACTTTGACGACAGGGCCTGGGCCCGCGCCGCGGTCTTCGCTTCCTTGTTCCTGACCGGCCTGGTGTACCGCTTCGCGATGCACGCCGGGATGGGTGCGCCCGGCTCGTGGTCGCGGGCGCGGTAGGCGCTCGGGGTCTCGCCCACGAGTTCGGTGAAGCGCGAGCTGAAGGAGCCGAGCGAGGTGCAGCCGACCGCGAAGCAGACCTCCGTGACCGTGAGGTCGCCGCGTCGCAGCAGGGCCTTGGCGCGTTCGATCCGGCGCGTCATGAGGTAGCTGTACGGGGACTCGCCGAACGCGGCCCGGAAGCTGCGCGAGAAGTGGCCGGGGGACATCAGCGCCGCGCGGGCCAGTGCGGTGACGTCGAGGGGCTCCGCGTAGTCGCGGTCCATCGCGTCACGGGCGCGCCGCAGCCGTACCAGGTCGTCCGGATTCACCACGTCAGCATCGCACGGGGGGCGCGTTCGCCACGAGGATGCGCCATCATGGACTAAGCAAGCGCTCAGAAAGAGGTCCGCGTCACAGCCCCCAGGCCGTGACTCCCTCCGCTACGTACAGGTAACTTCCCAGAGAGTCCCAGCCGTACCCCCGCCGCCTCGTCGAGGAGTCGCGATGCCCGAAGCCGTGATCGTCTCTGCCGCCCGCTCCCCCATCGGCCGGGCCGTCAAGGGGTCCCTGAAGGACCTGCGTCCCGACGACCTGACCGCCACGATCATCCAGGCGGCCCTCGCCAAGGTGCCGCAGCTCGACCCGCGCGAGATCGACGACCTGATGCTGGGCTGCGGCCTGCCCGGCGGCGAGCAGGGTCACAACCTGGGCCGGATCGTGGCCGTGCAGATGGGCATGGACCACCTCCCGGGCTGCACGGTCACGCGTTACTGCTCCTCCTCGCTGCAGACGACCCGGATGGCGCTGCACGCCATCAAGGCGGGCGAGGGCGACGTCTTCATCTCGGCCGGCGTCGAGACCGTGTCCCGCTTCGTCAACGGCAGCTCCGACGGCATGCCCGGCACCCACAACCCGCTCTTCGCCGACGCCGAGGCCCGCACCGCGGCCCGCGCCGCGCAGGGTGGGGGAGAGTGGCACGACCCGCGCGAGGACGGGCTGGTCCCGGACGCGTACATCGCGATGGGCCAGACCGCCGAGAACCTGGCGGCCCTCAAGGGCGTCACCCGTGCCGACCAGGACGAGTTCGGCGTCCGCTCGCAGAACCTGGCCGAGGAGGCCATCAAGAACGGCTTCTGGGAGCGCGAGATCACCCCGGTGACGCTGCCCGACGGCACGGTCGTCGCCAAGGACGACGGCCCGCGCGCCGGGGTCACCCTGGAGGCCGTGCAGGGCCTGAAGCCGGTCTTCCGCCCCGACGGCACCGTGACCGCCGGCAACTGCTGCCCGCTGAACGACGGCGCCGCGGCGCTGGTCGTCATGAGCGACACCAAGGCGCGCGAGCTCGGCATCACCCCGCTCGCCCGGGTGGTCTCCACCGGCGTCTCCGGCCTCTCCCCCGAGATCATGGGCCACGGCCCGGTCGAGGCGTCCCGCCAGGCACTCAAGCGTGCCGGGCTGACCATCGACGACATCGACCTGGTCGAGATCAACGAGGCCTTCGCGGCGCAGGTCATCCCCTCCTACCGGGACCTGGGCGTCGACATCGACCGGCTCAACGTCAACGGCGGTGCGATCGCCGTCGGTCACCCCTTCGGCATGACGGGTGCCCGCATCACCACCACGCTGATCAACTCGCTCCAGTGGCACGACAAGCAGTTCGGCCTGGAGACCATGTGCGTCGGCGGCGGTCAGGGCATGGCCATGGTCATCGAGCGCCTGTCGTAACGGGCCCCGCGGGCCCTTCCCGGTCCTCGGACGTACGTTCGAGACACAAGTCGCAATCGAACCGCCCCCTGGATGTGACCTAATCCCGGGGGCGGTCGTTTAGGCAGGTCAGAGGCGTGCCACCGGTACGGGGCGAGACTTTGTACCCTCCCATTTCGTGACGTTCCGCACTGCAGAGGCCATGGATTCCGGTGCAGAGTGGTGGTGTACAGGGGGCCAGGCTCGGGAAAGCACAGTCGGGAGTACGCCAGTGAGCGCCATGTTCCTCGTCCTGCTGACGGGCGCGGCAACCGCCGTGGCCGCCGGCTCCGCCGCGCTGTTCGCCACACGCGGCGTACGTCGTGACGTCGCGGCCCTGCGCGCGGACCTGGCCGAGGCCCGTGCCGGGCGGGCGGCCGGGGTTCCCGCCGCACGCACCACTCCGGACGCCGAGGCCATCCGCACCGCCGTCGCCGACGCGCTCGCCGACGAGCGGGAGCGCGAACTGGCCGAGGCACGTGCCTTCTGGGCCGCTCAGGAAGCCCCTCTCGGCTACGGGACGGGCGAGTCCGGCGAGGCCCTCGTGGACCCGCAGCTCGACGCCCAGCTCTTCGGCGGCCAGGGGGCCGGCCCGGTCCCGGGCGTCGCCGGCGCCGACTACGAGGTACTGCCGTACGGCCCGTTCCTGCCCCGCCAGGCCGACCTCGCGGGCCTGGAGCCCGGTGGCCCGGCGCCCTTCCGGCACCCCTCCGACGCCGAGTTCGGCGTCCCGGCACCGGTCGTGGCCAACCAGGAGCAGACCGCCGAGCGCCTGTCCGAACTCGCGGACCTGCGGATGCCGCTCGCCGACGTCCGTCCCGGCCCGCTCGGCACGCTCGACGTGTACGTCTTCGCCGACGGCACCACGCTCTGCATGACCCCGGGCGACCGGGACACCGCCGACCGCCTCTGCGACGCCCTGGACCAGGGCGAGTCCCCGATACTGCTGGGCGGCTCCGCCGTCGCCGGCGGCTACGCGCTGACCTTCACCTACGGCGAGGAGTCCGTCTACGTGCTCGCCGACCGGGTGGTCGCCTCGCTGTAGCCCGTCCTGCCCGTCCTACGGACCGCACCGCGCGGCCGTGTCCCCGATCCGGGACACGGCCGCGTCGCGTACGTGCGCCAGTTCCGGATGCGGTTCCAGGGCGGCGGCCAGGTCGTGGGCGGCCACGGAGATCTGGTCGCCGATCACGAAGACCCCCTCGTCCGGCACCGGCAGCGGTTCCCGCCCGGGGAACTCGATCCGCTGTGCCATCGCGGCCAGTTCACGGGCGAGTTCCAGGCCCGCCCGGGCCACCTCGCCACGGAGCCGGCTCTGCGGCAGGGAGCGGTAACGCGCCGCCAGGAGTCCGGCGGCGTCGCGGAGCGTCGTACAGTCCAGCACCACGCGAGCCTACCGGTGCGTACACACAACCGAGTGCGTTGCACTGTTGCCAACGGTCGACGGCTCAGGCACGGTGGGGTGACCGGAACGCATACCGGAGGCGCCGATGTCACAGACCTTCTCGGAAGAGACCCACCGGAACCTGCTCTCCCACATCCCCCACTGCACCGGCCGCGAGATCGGCGAATGGCTTCGCACGGTCGACGACGGGCCCGCTTTCCTCCGCTTCGAAGAGAAAGTCAGCTGGCTCCGCAGCGAGCACGACCTGTCCTACGGACACGCCAAGGCCATCGTCCACGAATACGACCTGAGGCGGGCCGCGCGGAGGTTCGGCTGACGCGCCTCCCCTCCCGCACATGCGAACGGGCCCCGAAAGGCATTGCCTCCGGGGCCCGTTGAATGTCCCTCGCGGGTCAGCGCACTCAGTCGTCGCCGCGCAGGATCGCGATCAGCCGCAGCATCTCCAGGTAGATCCAGACCAGGGAGAGCGTGAGCCCGAAGGCCGCCAGCCAGGACTCCTTGCGCGGAGCGCCGTACTGGATGCCGTCCTCGATCTGCTTGAAGTCCAGCGACAGGAAGAACGCGCCCAGCGCGATCCCGATGATGCCGACCACGATGCCGAGCCCACCGCTGCGCAGGCCGAGGCCGTCACCGCCGCCGATCATCGCGGCGATCAGGTTGACGAACGTCAGGATGACGAAGCCGATGGCGATCGCCATGCCGATGCGGGTGTAGCGGGCGGTGACCCGGATCAGGCGGGTGCGGTACGCCACCAGCATGCCGACGAAGACCGCCATGGTCCCCAGCACGGCCTGGAGCGGGATGCCCGGCCACATGAAGTTGAGGATCTTGCTCCAGATGCCGAGGAAGACACCCTCGAAGACCGCGTAGCCGAGGATCAGCGCGGGCGAGGCCTCACGCTTGAACGACTGGATCAGGCCCAGGACCAGGGCCACGAGCGAGGCGCCGATCGCCAGGCCGTAGCTCTTCTCCGAGACCGGCAGCACGAACCACGCCACGAGCGCGCCGAGCACCACGGTGCCCAGGGTCATGGCGGTGCGCATGACGACGTCGTCCATCGTCATCCGGCCGGTCTGCACGGGGGCGCCCGGCGGGGCCTGGTACGTGGTGTCGTAGGGGTTGCTGCCCGCGTACGGGTTCGTGCCCGCGTAGGGGTTGCCGCCCGTCTGGGGGACGCCCTGCGTCTGCGGCTGACCGCCGAAGCCCGCGTAGCCCTCCCCGCGGGAGAACCCACGCCGCGAGAAGACCGGGTTGCTGCTCCTCATCTGTCACTCCTCCATGGCCGCGCGATACGGCTTCGCACCAAGAGTAATGGTATGGCAAAGCGGGTCGCCTACGCCTCAAGGAGGATCTTTTGCGGCCCGCGCACCATGCCTGTCACCACGGCTTTCCCCGTCCCCGCGGCGCCACACCGCCGGGGAGGAACGGCGGGTGCCGGGGAGGGGACGTCCCCTCCCCGGCACCCGCCGCACGTGGATCCTCGCTCAGCGACGCGTCGCCAGGATCTGGCTCAGCACGTCGTGCACGTAGGTGTTGGCGTGCTTGCCGGTGAAGCGGTCCGCGAGCGGGCCGGCCGCGGTGACGGGGACGTCCACAGCGGTGTGACCGGAGGTGGTCCAGTCGATGTAGAACGACTTGTCGCTGCCGCGGATGCTGAACGGACCGTCCTCGGCGGAGATGCCGTCGCCGGACTCGTCGGCGGAGTCGGCCTCCTCCACGGCCAGGCCGCCGGTCTCGTGGTCACCGGTGACGACCAGCAGGGTGTCGGGGTGGGTCGCCACGTAGGCGCGGGCCACCGCGACGGCCTTCTCCAGCTCCTGCATGGACTGCAGGACGCGGGCGCCGTTGTTGGAGTGCGCGAACTCGTCCACGCCCTCCTCCTCGACCATGAGGAAGAAGCCCTTCTTGTTCTTGTCCAGCGTGCTGAGGGCCTTGCTGGTCATGGTGGACAGGCCGACCACCGGGTTGTACACGTCGCCCTGGCCCTCGGGACGCTGCTGGAACATCTCCTCGTTGGCGAAGAGACCGAGGAGCTTGCCGCCCTTGGCGCGGCTCAGCTGGTCCGCGCTGGAGACGTAGGAGTAGCCGGCCTTCTGGGCCTTCTTGATCAGGTCACCCTTGGTGCCCTTGCTCGCCTCGGACGTGTCCTCGGCGGGCTTGTCCTGGAAGGCGCCGGGGCTGCCCGCGGGCAGCCACCAGTCCTCGCCACCGCCCAGGATGACGTCGGGCTTGCTGACCTCGATGTACTGGCGGGCGATCTCGTCCTGCGCCGACCGGTTGGCCGTGCTGGAGAAGAAGGCGGCCGGGGACGCGTCGGTGACCTGCGCGGTCGTGACCAGGCCGGTGGCCTTGCCGGCGGCCTTGGCCTGCTGGCCCAGGGTGGCCAGCGGGTTGCCGTCCACGTCGACGCTGATCGCGCCGTTGTAGGTCTTCTCACCGGTCGCCCACGCGGTCGCGGCCGCGGCGGAGTCGGTGACGACGGCCTTCGGGTCGTCCGGCTCGGTGGTCAGCTGACCCGAGTAGGGGAGCTTGTCCATCGCGAGCTGACCGCTCAGACCGGTCAGGTGCAGGCGCGCGGCCTGCCGGGCGGCGGCACCCATGCCGTCGCCGTTGATGAAGATGACGTTCTTCGCAGCCGGGGCCTTGCCCTTGCTTGCGGTCTGCGGGGCCGTGGCCGACGCACCCAGCGTCGGGCTGACCACCATGGTCACGACCGCGGCGGCGGCCGCAGCCGCCACGGGCGCGGCGTACCGCCGGGCCCTGCGAACACCCTCGGACACAACGACCTCCGTTGCTCACTGCTTGCCATTGCTTGGCTGTGAACTTAGGAGCCTTAGGGGGAAGGTTGACTAAGCGCAGATGTCCAGAACGCGACGGGACCTTCAGGTGACGGTAAAAGCCTAGGCCCGGACTTGTCCGTACAGGTGGTCGCGGCGCCTCCGTCCGCGGGCCGCCCCGCACCGCCGCATCCGGCGCGTTCGTGCAGATCACCGCCGTCGCGGGGCATCGTGATGCGCGCAGCGGGAAGGGCCGGGGAAAGGACCCCGGCGTTCACGTACCGTTCGCGTACGGCAAGGGGACGGTGAAGTCGTCCTCGACCGGCGGGTCCAGTTCGTGCGCCAGCAGGCCGGTGGCGGCGAAGCACCGCACGCGGACGGCGGCCGGGCTGACGTCCAGCCGCAGGAAGCTCTTGAAGAACGGCGGGCTGTACGTCGCCGAGCCCGGGGAGAGCAGACGGGTGAGCACCCGGCGGACGGGCAGGCGCAGCCGGCGCCTGCGGTCCGGCCGGGGCGGAGCACCCAGGACGCTCGCGACGAAGCGGGTCCGCCAGGTCACGCGGGCGCCGGTGGCCCGGGTGGCCGGGATGCCGAGGCGCCGGGCGAGGACCGCGGACGCCTCGTCCGGGGTCAGGTCGAACAGGCGGCGCAGGTGGAGCCGGCGGCCGTAGAGCCGGCTGTAGAAGGCGAGGGAGTCGCCGCGCATCGGGTAGCAGCGGAAGCGGTCCTCGGTGACGCCGCCGACCGCCACCCGGGGGATCGTGTGGGTGGCGTGCATGAAGGCGCCCCCGCCGCCGGAGACGACGTACTCGATCCTCCGGCCGTCCACGTCCACCGGGTAGCGCTGGTAGTTGTGGATGTCCCCGCCGATCACGGCGACGAAGTTGCGCTCCGGGTCGCGGACGACCTCGTCGACCGTGCCGCCGCCCTCGATGGCGCAGGGGTGGTGCTCGCCGTCCACGTAGATCGGGGAACCGGTGACGAGGATCTTGGGGCGGGGCCCCAGGGAGACCCGGCGCAGCCACTCGCCCTGCTCCCTGTCGATGTCGCCGAGCAGCCCCGTGTCGATGCCTATGATCCGTATCGGCCCCGAGTCGATCGCCCAGTACGGGCCGGGCTGGGAGGCCGTCTGCGAGGGCGCGGAGCGCAGCCGCCGGGCCTCGTCGAGCCGGGCGTCGTCCGGCACGTCGGGCTTCGCCCACAGCAGGGTGCGCCACCAGGCCCGGGTCAACCGGCGGGGGCGCGGCGCGGGCGGCAGGGCGGGGGCGCGGCAGAAGACCCGCATGAAGCCGTTGAGCCCGTCGTACCAGTCGTGGTTCCCGGGGATGGCGTAGACGGGGGCGTCGTAGTCCCGGTAGGGCCGGAAGAACTTCGTGTCGTACTCGTCGGCGCTGCCGACGGGGTAGAGGACGTCGCTGCAGATCACGGCGTAGCGCGTGCCGGCGCCCGCCTTGAGCATCCCGGGGACGACGGCGTACTGCGGGTCGTCGCCCTCGCCGGTGTCGCCGAGGAGGAGGAAGGAGAAGGTGTCGGGGTCGTCCCGCTCGATCACCAGGTCCGTGCCGGACGCCCCTCGCTCCAGCTGGCCGTTGACCCAGCGCTGCCGGTCCCGGCCGGTCGGGTCGCCGAACAGCGAGGCGAGCGGGCCGTTGCGGGCCTTCCACAGGGTCACCGGGTCCAGCCACGACAGGTTGACCACCCGGGCCGGCATCAACTCCCGGTAGGCGCCGGGCTGCTGGCTCTCCCAGCCGGCGCCGGCCAGGGATTCACGCGAGGAGTCGGACACGGGCGCACTGTAGCAACCGGGCCGGGCGCCGAAGGCGGCGCCCGGAGCCGCGCTCAATCCTGCGCGTCCTGCGGGTACCAGCGCAGTTCGACCGTGTTGCCGTCCGGGTCCTCGACGTAGGTCGACAGGGCCGAGCCGCGCGCGCCGAACCTCCGCACGTTGGCCTCCAGCACCGTGAACACCCCGGACGCGACGACCTCTTCCCAGTCCAGCGGTTCCACGGTGAGGCAGATGTGGTCGACGTTGGACTCGCCGCGGGGCCCGGCGACCAGGTCGATGATGGTCTCCCGGGTGACCCGCACCGACGGGAACGGGGCCTTCCCCGCGCGCCATTCGTCGACGCGCACCGGTTCAAGCCCGAGCGGTCCGGTGTAGAAGGCCAGGGACCGCTCGACGTCGGCGACGTTGAGGACCAGGTGGTCGAAGGCCTTCACGCGCAGCACGGTCATGTCTCCTCCAGAGGTGGTGTGCCGTGGACGTCCTCCACGATCCGCCGGGGGGCCGCCGCCATCAAGGCATGATCACCGTACGATCGTTGAGCGGAGTTCAACGCCGAGGGGGAAGCGTGCTGGAGCGGGTGGAGATCGAGGCCTTCCTCACCCTCGCCGAGGAGCTGCACTTCGGCCGGACCGCCGAGCGCCTGGGGGTCACCACCGGGCGGGTCAGCCAGGTGGTGGGCAAGCTGGAACGCAGCATCGGCTGCCCGCTCTTCGAGCGGAACAGCCGCAGCGTCCGGATCACCCCGGTCGGCAGGAGGCTCGCGGACGACCTGCTCCCCCTCGTCGCCGGGATGGAGGAGGCGCTGCGCAGGGCCGCCGACGCCGGCCGCGGCATCACCGGCGCACTGCGCGTGGCCTTCCTCGGCGAGGGCACGGCGCCCACGCTGCTGAGGGTGGTCCGCCTGTTCTCCGAGCGCCATCCCGACTGCCGGGTGGACGTGCGCGAGGTCCAGCTGGCCACCTCCCGGGCGAGCCTGCTGGACGGTTCCGTCGACGTGCTCCTGGCCTCCTTCCCCTTCGACGGGATGGTCCGCGGACCGGTGCTGCTCAGGGAGCGCCGGGTGCTCGCGGTGGCCGCGGGGCACCCGGCGGCCGGCCGGGAGTCGGTGTCGCTCGAGGTGCTCGCGGACCACCCCGTGGTGCAGTACCCGGAGGTGACCTCGGTGGCCTTCAAGCGGGACCGCACCCCGGAGCGCACCCCGTCGGGCCGCCCGGTCCCGAAGGGGCCGTCCGGGGGGTCGTTCTCCGAGATGCTCACCCTGGTGGCGCTGGGCCGGGGCGTCCTCCCCGTCGGGGAGCACGCACGCCGCTACTACCCCCGGCCGGACCTCGCCTACGTCCCCCTCCACGACGCACCGCCCATCGAGCGTGGTCTGGTGTGGCGGCACGGCAACACCACGGCCCGGGTCCGGGCGTTCGCCCGTGCGGCGGCGGACGTCGCTGCCACCCGACCCGACCGGGCACAGGATGTCGGGTCCGGCGGGGTGCCCGACGCCTAGCGTGGGTCGTGGAAGAGGAAGGGGACCGGGAGTGCTGGAACGTCTCAACCAGGCCCTGGAGCACATCGAGCGCCATCTCGACGGGCAGGTCGACGTGGCCGCGCTGGCACGTGTCGCGGGCACCTCGGAGTACCACCTGCGCCGGATGTTCTCCGCGCTCGCGGGCATGCCGCTCTCGGAGTACGTACGGCGCCGCCGGCTGACCGTCGCCGGCGCGGAGGTGCTCGCGGGGCCCGCGACGCTGCTGGAGGTCGCGGTGCGCTACGGGTACGGATCGGGCGAGGCCTTCGCCCGGGCGTTCCGCGCCGTGCACGGGGTCGGACCGGGCGAGGCCCGGCGCACCGGCGCCGCGCTGGTCTCCCAGCCCCGGTTGGCCTTCCGCCTCACCGTCGAAGGGAGCAGCAGCATGCGTTACCGCGTCGTGGACAGGCCGGACTTCAGGGTCGTCGGGCTCAAGGCCCGGGTCCCCCTGGTGCACTCGGGGCCGAACCAGGCGATCGTCGACTTCGTCCGCGGGATCGACCCGCGGCTCGTGGCACGTCTGGAGGAGCTGTCGGACCAGGAACCGCGGGGGGTCGTCGCGGTCTGCGACGACCTGGACCCGAGTCGCGCCGAAGGCACCTTCCTCGACTACCACCAGGGGGTGATCACCTCGGCGGCCGCGCCCGACGGCACCACGGTCCTCCCCGTCCCCGCGGGCACCTGGGCGGTCTTCACCACCTCCGGGCCGGCGCCGCAGGCCATCCAGGAGCTGTGGCGGGACGTGTTCACCCAGTGGTTCCCCTCCAACCCGTACCGCAGCCGCCCCGGCCCCGAGATCCTGCGCGCCCGTCCTTCCGCGGACGGGACCGAGGCGGAGGCCGAACTGTGGCTCCCGGTGGAACGCGAACGGGGCTGAGAACGTGGCGGTGGTGTCACGCCGGTGAGGAAGTGAGTGCCCGGAACCGGATTCGAACCGGTACGCCCGCAAGGGGCAGCGAGGTTTAAGCTCGCCGTGTCTGCATTCCACCATCCGGGCGTGGCGGTGCGAGAGCGCAGTACGAGCCTATCCGGCGGGGTGGGTGGAACAGGGCCCAGGATTCGTCATGTTGTCTGATTTTAAGGCTGACTGACGGACCATCAGATACGTTCCGCCCGGAGGAAAGCACAGGCCCGGGGCGGTCCGGGCGGCGGACCGCGCCCGCTGCATATGACGCGAAATCGCTTCCACCCGGGGGCGGGATGTCGGGGTCCCCGTCATCCCCAAGTAGGACGCGGGGGTCCGCGTGTACCTCTCGGGACTGCCTGCAGAACCACGATGTGGACGGATCCCGGCGACGTCTCCCGTCGGGACGATGGAGGGGTCCGATCGACTCCCCCCGTCCCGACAGGAGCAGCGTGCCGTGACCACCACCACCGCACACCCCACCGCCACGGCCACGGCCGCCCGCGCCACCGACCTGAGCAAGGTCTACGGGGAGGGCGAGACCCGGGTCGTCGCGCTTGACGCGGTGACGGTCGAGTTCCGCGCCGGCGAGTACACCGCGATCATGGGGCCCTCGGGCTCGGGCAAGTCCACGCTGATGCACTGCATGGCGGGCCTGGACACCGTCTCGTCCGGCTCGGCGCGGATCGGCGACACCGAGCTGTCCTCGCTGAAGGACAAGCAGCTCACCAAGCTCCGCCGGGACAAGATCGGCTTCGTCTTCCAGGCGTTCAACCTGCTGCCGACGCTCACCGCCGCGGAGAACATCACGCTCCCGATGGACATCGCCGGCCGCAGGACCGACAAGCAGTGGCTGGACCGGGTCGTCGAGACGGTCGGACTGTCCGGGCGGCTGTCGCACCGGCCGTCCCAGCTGTCCGGCGGACAGCAGCAGCGGGTCGCCGTCGCCCGGGCACTGGCCAGCCGGCCCGAGATCATCTTCGCCGACGAGCCGACCGGCAACCTCGACTCCCGTTCCGGCGCGGAGATCCTCGGCTTCCTCCGCAACTCCGTCAAGGAGCTCGGCCAGACGGTCGTCATGGTCACCCACGACCCGGTCGCCGCCTCCTACGCCGACCGCGTGGTCTTCCTCGCCGACGGGCGGATCGTCGACGAGCTGCACGGCCCGACCGCGGACACGGTGCTGGAGCGCATGAAGCGCTTCGACGCCAAGGGCCGTACCAGCTGATCCGCGCCGCCGACCACGAGCCACGACCGAGAGACAAGCCCTGACATGTTCCGTACCGCCCTGCGCAACGTGCTCGCGCACAAGGCCAGACTGCTGATGACCGTGCTCGCCGTGATGCTCGGCGTCGCCTTCGTCTCCGGCACCCTGGTGTTCACCGACACCATCGGCAATGCCCTCCGCAAGGCCTCCGCGAGGAGCTACTCCGACGTCTCGGTCGCCGTCACCTACGGGGACGCCGACCACCCGCTCCCCCAGCGGCTGGTGGACGAGATCGGCCGGCTGCCCGGCACCGCGTCCACCACCGCGACCGTCACCGGCTTCACCGCGATCGCCGGCAAGGACGGCCGGCTGGTCGGCGACGGCTGGTCCACCCGCGGCGGCAACTACGCCGGTGCGGACCGCTATCCGATCCGCGAGGGACGCGCCCCGCGGACCTCCTCCGAGATCGCGCTGGACTCCAAGACCGCCGAGCGGACGGGCTACGCCGTCGGCGACACCGTCCGGATGTCCATCGACGGCCCGGTGATGCGGCAGAAGGTGACCGGCGTCTTCTCCACCGACGACGGCAACGTCGCCGCGGGCGGCAGCCTGGTGCTCTTCGACACGGCCACGGCCCAGAAGCTCTTCGGCAAGCCGGGCACGTACGAGGAGATCGACGTCAAGGCGGCGCCGGGCACCGCGCAGGCCGCGCTCAGGGCCGAGATCGAGAAGCTGCTGCCGCGCCACGCCAAGGACGCCACCGCGACCACCGGGCAGAAACTGGCGGACGACGAGGCCCGGCAGATCGCCTCCGACCTCAGCAACTTCAACACCACCCTGCTCAGCTTCGCCGGCATCGCGCTCTTCGTCGGCATTTTCATCATCGCCAACACCTTCACCATGCTCGTCGCCCAGCGCACCAAGGAACTCGCACTGCTGCGCGCGGTCGGGGCCAGCCGCCGGCAGGTGACGCGGTCGGTGCTGGTCGAGGCCCTCGTGGTGGGCGTGGTGGCCGGTGCCACCGGGTTCCTGCTGGGCATCGGCATCGCGGCCGTCATGCGGGCGGCGCTCGGCTCGGCCGGGGCGGAACTGCCCGAGGGCGCCCTGTCCGTACAGCCCGGCACGGCCGGGGCTGCGCTCGCCGTCGGTGTGGGCGTCACCATGCTCGCCGCATGGCTGCCGGCCCGCCGGGCCGCCAAGATCCCGCCGGTCGCGGCGATGAGCAGCGTGCACGCCCCGGCCACCGTCAAGGGCCTGCTCCTGCGCAACACCCTGGGCGCGCTGCTGTCGGCGGCCGGTGTGGTCCTGGTCCTGGCCGGCTCGGGGATGAAGGACAACGGCAACATGGTCCTGGGCGGCGGCGCCGGGCTGCTGCTGATCGGCGTCTTCGTCCTCACGCCGCTGCTGTCCCGGCCGGTGGTCGCCGCGGCCGCGCCGCTGCTGCGGCCCTTCGGGGTCACGGGCAAGCTCGCCCGGCAGAACTCGGTGCGCAACCCGCGGCGCACCGCCGCCACCGCGTCGGCCCTGATGATCGGTCTCACCCTGATCACCGCCCTCACGGTGGTGGCCATCTCGGTCAAGACCACCGTGGACGAACTGGCCGCCGCCCACCTGAAGGCCGACTACCAGATCACGATGGCCACCGGCCGGAACCTCTCCCCCGAGGTGGCCGAGAAGGTCGCCGGCACCGACGGCGTCAGCGACTCCAGCGCGGTGCGCGACGCGCACACCGAACTGGGCGGCGAGGACGAGTGGGTCACCGGCGTCGACGCGCCGCAGATCGGGCGGCTGCTCACCTTCGACTTCACCCACGGCTCCCTGGCCGCGGTGCACGGCGACTCCGTCGTCGTGGACTCCGACACCGCCGAGCGGCGCGGCTGGCACACCGGGCAGAGCCTGCCGGTGCGCTACGACGACGGCACCAAGGGGCGGTTGACGATCGGCGGCGTCTACGAGGGCGGCGACCTGATCAACGGCGTGATCATGGACAACGCCACGGTCACCCCGCACACCCCCGAGGCAGGGGACATGCGGGTGCTGGTGCGGATGGCCGGCGGCGCCGACGAGGCCAACCAGGACGCGCTGGTGGAGGCGCTCGGCGAGAACCCGGTGATCAAGGTCCAGGACAAGGCGGCCATCTCCCGCGAGCTCAGTTCCACGATCGACCTGATGCTGAACATCCTCTACGGGCTGCTCGCGATGGCCGTGCTGGTCGCGGTGCTGGGTGTGATCAACACGCTGGCGATGTCGGTCTTCGAGCGCAAGCACGAGATCGGCATGCTGCGCGCGATCGGCCTGGACCGTGCCGCGGTCAAGCGGATGATCCGGCTGGAGTCCCTGGTGATCTCGCTGTTCGGCGCGGTGCTGGGCCTCGGGCTCGGGGTGTTCCTCGCCTGGGCCGTCGGCGGGCTGATCAAGCCCCAGCTGCCGAGCTATGCGATGACGCTGCCCTGGGACAGGATCGGGGTGTTCCTGGCGATGGCCGCCCTGGTGGGCGTCCTGGCCGCGCTGTGGCCGGCCCGTAGGGCGGCCAGGCTGAACATGCTGGAGGCCATCAAGGCCGAGTAGCGGAACGGCGGGAGGCGCCCGAGGGGCGGAGGCCGCGACGGCCTCCGCCCCCGGCGCGTCAGTCCTGCCGGCCCGGGCCCAGCCAGTCGGCCCGGGTGCGGGGCATCCCGGAGCCGCCGTCCTTGGTCGGACGGACGGCGAGCACCTGGTTGACGCCGATGCGGTTCTGCTCGAAGGAGAGCGCGGAGGCCGCCATGTACAGCCGCCAGACACGGGCGCGGCCGGCTCCGGCGAGGCGGACGGCCTCCGGCCAGTGCGCCTCCAGGTTGGCGACCCACTGCCGCAGGGTCAGGGCGTAGTGCTCGCGGATCGCCTCCACGTCCCGTACCTCGAGCCCGGCCTCCTCCAGCCGGGAGACGGTGGAGCCGACCGGGGCCAGCTCGCCGTCGGGGAAGACGTACCGGTCGATGAACTCGTCGACGTGATAGGCCTCTTCATCGGCCCAGGGGCGGCGGCCGATCTGGTGGTTGAGCAGCCGGCCGCCGGGCCGCAGGAGCCCGTACAGCACCCCGGCGTACTGCCGGTAGCGCTCGCGGCCCACGTGCTCGGCCATGCCGATCGAGGAGATGGCGTCGTACGGCCCGTCGTCGACCGCCCGGTAGTCCTGCACGCGGATGTCGATCCGGTCGGCGAGGCCGGCGTCGGCGACCCGCTTGCGCGCGGAGGAGGCCTGCTCGGTGGAGAGCGTGACGCCGGTGGCGTGGACGCCGTAGTGCTCGGCGGCGTGCATCACCATGGAGCCCCAGCCGCAGCCGACGTCCAGCAGCCGTTGCCCGGGCCGCAGTTCCAGCTTGCGGCAGATCAGGTCGAGCTTGGCCCGCTGGGCGTCCTCCAGGGTCGCGTCGGGCCCCTCCCAGTAGGCGCACGAGTAGACCATGGACGGGCCGAGCACCAGCCCGTAGAAGTCGTTGCCGACGTCGTAGTGATGGCTGATCGCCTGCCGGTCGCGGACCGGGCTGTGCAGCACCCCGGAGCGCCGGCGGACCTCCTCCGGCGGCGGGGGCGGCGGCAGTCCTGGGCCGGCGAGGGCGAGGGCCTCCCGGGCCAGCCGGTAGGTCTCGGGGTCGCGCGCGAGCCCGAGCAGACGGCGCGGTGACGCCCCGTCGTCCTCGGTGGGGCGATCCCAGACGAGCCCGGAGAGCCGGTCCAGCGCCTCGTACAGGTCGCCCTCGACGTCGAGTTCACCGGCCACCCAGGCGCGCACCAGGCCGAGCTCGCCGGGCTTCCACAGCAGCCGGCGCAACGCCCGGCGGTGCCGCACGACCAGCGTCGGGGCGTCGGGCGGTCCGGTCTCGCTGCCGTCCCACGCACGGATGCGCAGCGGGAGGGGAACGCCGAGCGCCTGCTCGGCGAGAGCGGTCAGTCGTCCGGCCGCATCGGCCATGGCGGGTACCTCCGTGCCTCCATGAAGACGGGTCCACTGGGCTGGGAAACGGATGCGGGATACACCGACATTCCCGCACTACCGCTTCTTTACCTCTACCCATCTCATGTCCTGTGCCCCGGGGCCAGGGACACGGGCACGGCGAAGGGCGCCCGCCCCACGGATGGCGGACGCCCTTCGGCCGGACTGCTACCTGCTCAGGCCTTGGCCTTGGTGGCCTCGGCGGCGACCGCCGCGGCCGGGACCGGCCTGGCGGCCTCGTAGAACTCCTCGCGCGGGTTCTCGATGGCGCCGAGCGAGACGACCTCGCGCTTGAGGAACATCGCCAGCGTCCAGTCCGCGAGGACCCGGATCTTGCGGTTGAAGGTCGGGACCGCCATGCCGTGGTAGCCACGGTGCATGTACCAGGCCAGACGGCCCTTGAACTTCAGCTTGAGCTTGCCGAAGCGGATGAGGGCGACGCCCTTGTGCAGGCCGAGGCCGGCCACCGCGCCCTTGTTGGCGTGCTTGTACTCCTTCTGCGGGAAGCCCCGCATGCCGGACACCACGTTGTCGCCGAGCACCTTGGCCTGGCGCAGCGCGTGCTGGGCGTTCGGCGGGCACCAGGCGCCGGGGCCGGAGGCCAGGTCGGGGACCTGGGCGTTGTCACCGGCGGACCAGATGTAGTCGGTGCCCTGGACCTGGAGCGTCGGGGCGGTGTCCACGTGGCCGCGCGGGCCGAGCGGGAGGCCGTACCGGGCGAGCGCCGGGTTGGGCTTGACGCCCGCGGTCCAGACGATGGTGGAGGCGTCGACCTCCAGGCCGTTGGCGAGCACCACGTGCTTGTCGACGCAGGAGCTCATGGAGGTGCCGAGGTAGACCTCGATGCCACGCTCGCGCAGGTGCTCCAGACCCCAGGTGCCCAGCTCCGGGCCGACCTCGGGGAGGATCTTGTCGGCGGCGTCGACGAGGATGAAGCGCATGTCCTCGCGCTTGACGTTGGTGTAGTACTTGGCCGCGTCGCGGGCCATGTCCTCGACCTCGCCGATCGTCTCGGCGCCGGCGAAGCCGCCGCCGACGAAGACGAAGGTGAGCGCCTTGCGGCGGACGTCCTCGTCGTTGGTGGAGTCGGCCTTGTCGAGCTGCTCCAGCACGTGGTTGCGCAGGCCGATGGCCTCCTCGACGCCCTTCATGCCGATGCCGTGCTCGGCGAGGCCGGGGATCGGGAAGGTGCGGGAGACGGCGCCGAGCGCGACCACCAGGTAGTCGAAGGGCAGTTCGTAGGTCTCGCCCACGAGCGGCTCGACGACCGCGACCTTGCGGTCCTGGTCGATGGTGGTGACCCGGCCGGTGAGGACCTCCGCCTTGGGGAGCACGCGGCGCAGCGGCACCACGACGTGGCGGGGAGAGATGCTGCCGGCGGCGGCCTCCGGCAGGAACGGCTGGTACGTCATGTACGAGCGCGGGTCGACGACGGTCACCGTCGCTTCCGCGTAACGCATCTTCTTGAGGATGCGCCGCGCCGCGTACAGGCCGACGTACCCTCCGCCTACTACGAGGATCCTGGGACGCTCCGTGGTGCTCATGCTTCGAGTATTCACCACGCCCCAGGGGGTACCTCGTGAGCCCCTTCACAAGGTTTGCGGTGCCCTCTGCTACACTGCGCCGCTTCGTGACCAGGGCCACAGCACCCAGGGGGAACCCGGTGGGTGCCGCGGGCGTTGAGCGCCCCGTCCGACCAGCGGCGATCGGCATCCGGGGGCACCCCGCCACCGTCCCGCAACACCGCCGAAACACGGGCGCACCAAGGGTTTTGGAGGGCTCGCGGGGTCCCGGCCCCGGAAAGTTGGGCCGTCCGGCGGGAACTTTCATGTGAAGAAATTCACGAACTTTGTGGGGCGGGCGTGTCACGCCCGCCCCCAAGGTCCGCTCAGTTGGAAAAGGCCCTGCTCAGGCGATGCTCCAGGCGATCCCGTCGAGGATGTCGTGTTCGGAGACCACGACCTCCCGGGCGCCTGTGCGCTCCATGATCCGCAGCAGCACCAGGGCACCCGCGCCGATCACGTCGACCCGTCCCGGGTGCATCACCGGGATCGCGGCGCGTTCGGCGTGCGTGGCGGCCAGCAGGCGCGCGCTGATCTCCCGCACCGTCCCGACCGGGACGCGGGAGTGGTGGATGGCGGCCCAGTCGTACTCGGGCAGGTCCAGCGCGATCGCGGCGACCGTGGTGACGGACCCGGCCAGGCCGACGAGGGTGCGGGCCTCGCGCAGCGGGACGGTCCGCTCGGCGAGGTCGAGGGCGGCGTCGATGTCCCGCGTCATGGCGGCGATCTGCGCGGCGGTGGGCGGGTCGGTGACCACGCCGTCGCGGACCAGGTGGCGCTCGGTCATCCGCACGCAGCCGACGTCGACCGAACGTGCGGCCGTGACGTGGCGGTCGCCGACGACGAACTCGGTGGAGCCGCCGCCGATGTCCACGACCAGGAAGGGCCGTTCCAGGTCCGTACGTCCGGTCAGTTCCTTGGTGGCGCCGGTGAAGGAGAACTCCGCCTCCTGGTCGCCGGTGATCACCTCGGGCTCCACGCCGAGGATGTCCACCACGCCGCGCACGAAGTCGTCCCGGTTGGCGGCGTCACGGGAGGCGGAGGTGGCCACGAAACGGACCTTGCGCGCCCCCAGTTCCCCGATCACGCCCGCGTACTCGCGGCAGGCCGCGAAGGTGCGCTCCAGGGCCTCGGGGGCGAGCCGGCCGGTGCGGTCCACGTCCTGGCCGAGCCGGACGATGGTCATCCGGCGGTCCAGGTCCTTGATCTCACCCGTCGCGGGGTCCGCGTCCGCGACGAGCAGGCGGATGGAGTTGGTACCGCAGTCGATGGCGGCGACCCGGGTCACCGGTCCTCGCCCTCCTCCTGCCCGGCGGCGCCGCACGGGCTCACGCACGGGCCCTTGCGCCACCACTCGGGCAGCATCGCGATCGTCTCGTCGCCCAGCGGGTTCACCCCGGGGCCGGCCGCGAGGGAGTGGCCCACCAGGACGTGCAGGCACTTCACCCGGTCCGGCATGCCGCCGGCGCTGGGGAAGCCCTGCAGGACCTCGATGGCGTCCCGGCGGGCGATGTAGTCCTCGTGCGCGGCGCGGTAGGCGGCGGCCAGCTCCTCGTCCTGCGCGAGGCGGGCCGTCATCTCCTTCATGACGCCCTCGGCCTCGAGGGTGCCGATCGCCGAGGCGGCGCGCGGGCAGGTCAGGTAGTACAGCGTCGGGAACGGCGTCCCGTCCTCCAGGCGCGGCGCCGTCTCCACCACGTCGGGGTTGCCGCAGGGGCAGCGGTGCGCGATGGCCCGCAGGCCGCGCGGCGGACGGCCGAGCTGCTCCTTGAAGGCGGCGATGTCCGCCTCGGTGGGCGGGGCGTGCTCGGTCTGCGGCGGGGGCTTTTCCATGCCTGGGCGTGTCTCTCTCAGGGGCTTGCGTCAACGATGTGCTGCGGTGGCGGCGGCGTCCGCGTGGTCGACGCCGTCCCACAGGTTCGCGTACCAGGGGCGGCGGGCCGCGCTGTCGCTGCGGCGGGCGCCGGAGTCCTCGGGAGCCGCGGTCCCGGTGGGCTCCACCACCGTATACGCCGTCTCGCCCGGCAGTACGTAGTGCAGCCGGGCCCGGGCCTGCGCCTTGACGTACTCCGGGTCCTGCCAGCGGGCCTTCTCCTCCCGCAGCTCGTCCACCCGCTTGCGCGCCTGCTCGGCCTGCTTGCGCTGGTCGGCGATCTGCGAGCGCTGCGCCACGTACTGGCGCATGGGGTAGGCGAGGGCGACGACCAGGGCGCAGACGACCAGCGCCAGCAGCGCGGCCCGGCCGGTCAGCCGGTTGCGGCCACGGGGCAGCGCGGGTCGCGGGCGGCCGGCCGCGCGGTAGACGCGGGCCTGCGCCTGTGCCCCGAGGGCACGGATGCGCGTCGCGGTGGAGAAGCGATCCGGCACGTGCACCTCCGGTGGGGTTCGGGTGGCCCTTGCTGGCGCACGGTGCCGCCCGCCGCGGACGCGGCGGGCGGCACCGGACGGGGTCAGCCCTTGAAGCGGGGGAACGCGGAGCGGCCGGCGTACACCGCGGCGTCGTCGAGGATCTCCTCGATGCGCAGCAGCTGGTTGTACTTGGCGACGCGCTCGCTGCGCGCGGGGGCGCCGGTCTTGATCTGGCCGCAGTTGGTGGCGACGGCGAGGTCGGCGATGGTGACGTCCTCGGTCTCGCCGGAGCGGTGCGACATCATGCACTTGTAGCCGTTGCGCTGGGCCAGCTCGACCGCGTCGAGGGTCTCGGTCAGCGAACCGATCTGGTTGACCTTGACCAGGAGCGCGTTGGCGGTGTCGCTGTCGATGCCGCGCTGCAGACGCTCGGGGTTGGTGACGAACAGGTCGTCGCCGACCAGCTGGACCTTGTCACCGAGCTCCTCGGTGATGGTCTTCCAGCCGTCCCAGTCCTCCTCGTTCAGCGGGTCCTCGATGGAGACCAGCGGGTACGCCGCCACCAGCTCGGCGTAGTACGCGGTCATCTCGGCCGCCGACAGGGACTTGCCCTCGAAGGAGTAGCTGCCGTCCTTGTAGAACTCGGAGGCGGCCACGTCGAGCGCGAGCGCGATGTCCTGGCCGGGCTGGTAGCCGGCCTTCTTGATGGCCTCGACGATCAGGTCGAGGGCGTCGCGGTTGCTCGGCAGGTTCGGCGCGAAGCCGCCCTCGTCGCCGAGGCCGGTGGACAGGCCGCGCTCCTTCAGGACCGCCTTGAGGGTGTGGTAGACCTCGGCGCCCCAGCGCAGGGCCTCGGAGAAGGACTCCGCACCCACGGGTGCGATCATGAACTCCTGGATGTCCACGTTGGAGTCGGCGTGCGAGCCGCCGTTCAGGATGTTCATCATCGGGACCGGCAGCACGTGGGCGTTCGGGCCGCCCAGGTAGCGGAAGAGCGGCAGGTCGGAGGCCTCGGAGGCGGCGTGGGCCACGGCCAGCGAGACACCGAGGATGGCGTTGGCGCCGAGGGAGGACTTGTCCGGGGTGGCGTCCAGGTCGAACATCGCCTGGTCGATCAGCCGCTGCTCGGTCGCGTCGTAGCCGACCAGCTCCGGGCCGATCTGCTCGATGACGGCCAGCACGGCCTTCTCCACGCCCTTGCCCTGGTAACGGCTCTTGTCACCGTCGCGGAGCTCGAGGGCCTCGAACGCACCGGTGGACGCACCGGAGGGGACGGCTGCACGGCCCGTGCTGCCGTCGTCGAGGCCGACCTCGACCTCGACGGTGGGGTTGCCTCGCGAGTCGAGGATTTCCCGGGCTACGACGACGTCGATGGACGGCACGTGGGTCTCCTTCTGGATGTCTCTTCGTTTCGGCATGAGCCTAACCGACCCGAAAAGCCCCGGCCGGGCACGCTCGGGGGATGGACGCGCCCTGCTGCGGAACGGAGGAGAAAGTTCAGCCCGATGTCAGCCGGTGTCCGCCGGGCGGGGGTGGACTCCCGGCCCGGCGGCGCGCGGCGGACTCAGCGGCCGAGGTCCAGGTACGAGCCGGGGCTGATCACGTTCGGGTCGTCGCCGATGACGTCGCGGTTCGCGTCGTACAGGCCGCGCCAGCCGCCGCCGACGTGCTGCTCCATCGCGATCTCGCAGAGCGAGTCGCCCTCCTGCACCAGGTAGCGGCTGCCGATGGTGGTCTTGGCGCTGGTGCCGCTGTCCCGGCCGGTGTCGGCCTTCTTGGTCTCCGCGCGCGTGTCGGTGGTGAGCGGGAGGACGCCCCAGGCGGCCTCCCCCTCCACGAAGTGGGCCGGCAGGCCGGCGGGGTCGCCGCTCTGCGTACCGGTCGAACCCGCGGTGTTCCCGGTGGCGGTGCCGTCGGTGGCGGTGCCGGTGCCGGTCTCCGGCTTGCGGTGCTTGCCGGTGCCCTTGCCCTTGCCCTTGTCGTCGGCGGAGGGGGTCGCGGAGGCGTCGGGACCCTCGGTCGCGTCGGCGTCCGGGGTGGCGGTGGTGTCCTCGTCGGTGCCCGGGGAGGTGGTGCCCGTGCTGTCGTCGCCGGTGGTGGTGCCGTCCCCGTCGGTGTCCTGGTCGCCGGAGCCGGTGGAGTCGCCCGTTCCCTGGCCGTCCTGGTCCTGGCCGCCGTGCAGCAGGTCGTCGAGGGCGTCGGTGAGTCCTGAGGAGTCGGCGCAGCCGGACCACGCGTCCGGGCCGAGCTCGGCGAGCATCTTCTCGGCCACGGATATCTGCTCGTTGCGGCTGGCGAGGTCCGGGCGCTCGGCGTACTGGGCGCCGCCGTACTGCTCCCAGGTCTCCTCGGTGATCTGCAGGCCGCCGAAGAACCCGTTGCCGGTGTTGGAGCTCCACAGACCGCCGCTCTCGCACATGGCGACCGCGTTCCAGGTGCTGTTGGCGTCGGCGGCGCTGGCGCCGCTCGCTGCGAAGAGGGGGAGCGTGAGGCCCGCCCCGGTCGCCGCGACCGCGACCATGGCGGTCGGGGCCTGACGCGGCTTGCGGTGTCGGCCGTTCCCGGACTTCAGCATTGCGGCATCGCCTTTCACATTCGAATACTGCGATGGCGCCCGACGGTAGTGGTCTTGGCCCATGCATCACAAGTCGGTGTCCCACGGATCACGCGAAGATCACGTTCTGACGTCCTGTCAGTCACGTTCCGGTGAGAAGGCGACCGGCAGGGTCCGCAGGCCCCGCATGATCAGGCCGCCGCGCCACCTCAGGTCGGCCGGCTCGGCGGCAAGTCGCAGGTCCGGCAGCCGGGTCAGAAGCGTCGCCAGGGCGCACTGCGCCTCCAGCCGCGCGAGGGGGGCGCCCAGGCAGTAGTGGATGCCGTGGCCGTACCCCAGGTGCTGGTTGTCGCGGCGCGACAGGTCCAGGGTGTCCGGGTCGGCGAAGCGCTCCGGATCGCGGTCGGCGGCCGCCAGGACGACCAGCACCGGATCGCCGGTGGCGACGGACTGCCCGCCGACGGTGAGGGGTTCGGTCGCGAACCGCCAGGTCGCCAGCTCCACCGGCCCGTCGTAGCGCAGCAGTTCCTCGACGGCGGTGGCGAGCGGCTCGCGCTCGCCGCGGGCGAGGGAGTCCTGGAGCCGCCGCCGCTGCTCGGGGTGGCGCAGCAGGGTGTAGGTGCCGTTGCCGATGAGGTTGACGGTCGTCTCGAAGCCCGCGAAGAGCAGGATGAAGGCCATCGCGGCGGCCTCGTTCTCGGTGAGGTGCTCACCGTGGTCGCTCGCCCGGATCAGTCCGGAGATCAGGTCGTCGCCGAGCTCCGAGCGCTTGCGGTGGATCAGTTCCAGCAGGTAGGCCCGCATCTTCTTCACCGAGCGGGCCACTCCCCCGCGCGGCCCGCCGCCGTGCCGGATCATCATGCCCGCCCAGTCGCGGAAGTCGTCCTGGTCCTCGGCGGGGACGCCCAGCAGGTCGCAGATGGCGTAGATCGGCAGCGGGAACGCGAACTCATGGATGAGATCCGCCTCGCCCTTGGCGGCGAAACCGTCGATCAGGCGGTCGGTCAGCTCCTGCACCCGCGGCGCGAACTCCGCCACCCGGCGCGGGGTGAAGGCCTTGGAGACCAGGCGCCGCAGCCGGGTGTGGTCGGGCGGATCGATGTTGAGCAGGTGCGTCATCAGGTCGGCGCTGCGCTCGCCCGGGATGCCCACCTTGCCCTTGGCGTGGGCGCGTTCGGAGTGGTGGACGGGGTTCTTGCTGAGCCGTGCGTCGGCGAGCGCCTGCTTGGCGTCCGCGTACCGGGTGACCAGCCAGGCCTCCACCCCGCTGGGCAGGGTCGTGCGGTGCACCGGGGAGTGCTCGCGCAGCCAGGCGTACGCGGGGTACGGATCGGTCGCGAACTGCCAGGTGAACAGCTCGGGGGCGGCCGGGATGCCGGGGTCGGGGGTCACGCTCTCATGCACCCCATGACGTTAGCCGGTCGCGGCTGAGCCGGTCGGCGAGCCTGGTCGTCTCCGGGAGGCGGTAGGAGGGGGCCAGGGCGAGCACATGACGGCAGGCGGTGTCCAGGTCGACGCCGTGGCCGGTCGAGACGTAGACCGGCTTCACCCCGGCCTGGGTCCGCAGCACCCGGCCCACCGTCTCACCCGCGTCCACCAGCGGTGCGGTCGATCCCCGGGCGTCGCCGAGCGCGGCCGGGTCCCAGGTGCCGACGAAGGGCGTCTTCGCCACCCCCGCCGCCGGCAGGCCGGTGACCACGCCCAGGTGGCAGGCGAGCCCGAAGCGCCGCGGGTGCGCCAGCCCCTGGCCGTCGCAGAGCAGCAGGTCGGGCGTGACGGAGAGCTTCTCCAGCGCGTCGATCAGCACGGGCAGCTCGCGGAAGGCGAAGAGCCCGGGGACGTATGGGAACGTGGCCCGGGCGGTCGCCGTGACCTGCTCGACGGGGGCCAGCGTCGCGGTGTCGAGCACGACGACGGCGGCGGCGACGGTGTCGCCCTCGACACCGTGACCGCCGCCGTAGGCGACGTCCAGTCCGGCCACGTACCGCGGCCGCTGCGGGCCCGGCCCGCGGTGGTCCGCCAGCGGACGGAGCCGGTCCTGCAGGGCCCGGGCCTCCGCCTCGTCGCGCGGCCACGCGTGCCCTACGTCGATGCGCATGGCCGCCAGCCTAGAGCGGCCA
Source organism: Streptomyces sp. PA03-6a (assembly GCF_033792765.1). Classification (NCBI taxonomy): domain Bacteria; kingdom Bacillati; phylum Actinomycetota; class Actinomycetes; order Kitasatosporales; family Streptomycetaceae; genus Streptomyces; species Streptomyces sp. PA03-6a. Next base: position 60,518 of record NZ_JARAVK010000016.1, read on the forward strand.
CGGCCGGGCCCGGCGGCCGCGGCTCAGTGCTCCTCCTTGCCGCCTTCCTCCTGTCCCGGCCCGGAACGGGTCGGTGCGCCTCTGGGAGCGGCGCCCGGGGACCCGCCCGCGGTGCCGGCGGGGGTGCGGGTGCCGCCCTCGGGGCTGCGGGTGCCCGCGGGGCCGCGGGTGGCGCCCTCGGGGCCGGGCACGCCGTGGGAGCCCCAGTTGCCGAAGCCCTTCAGGGAGTGCGGGAGGCGCCGGACGCCGTCCTGCGGCCATTCGTCCGGCTCCCGCCATTCGGTGAGCGTGTGCCGCTCACCGTCCTGGTGGCCGGGGCCGTGGTCGGCCGGGGTCTCGCGGCCGTACTCCTGGCGGGTGTGCCACGCCCCGCCACGGGGCTGCGGTTTCTGCTCGGGGGGCGGTTCCTTGCCCCGGGCCCACATCCCGATCGACACCGCGCCGACCAGGATCCCGACCAGGAAAATGCCCACTACCAGCGGCGCGATGCCGACGATGTAGTCGTGCGGCACGGCCAGCTGGATCTGTTCCAGTGCTCGCATCATATGACCCATTTACCCGATCTGCCCCAACTCACTCGGGACAGCGGGGATGACCCGGAACGGAGGGTCAGCCCTGCTTCTCGGCCTCCCGCTCCCCGGCCTCCGGCTTCCCGGCCCCGGGCTTCTCGGCCTCCAGGATCGCGTCCCGGTAGCGGCGCGCGGCGGCGCGCAGGGCGGACTCCGGGTCGATGCCGGCCTCCTGGGCGGCGAGCGCGAGCGCCAGCAGGCGCTCACCGGTGTCGGCGGCGTCCTGGCCGGGGACGGCCACGGACAGGCCCGCCTGGCGGGCCCGGGAACCGAGCTTGGCGGCGAGGGCGAGCGCGGGCTGGCCGAGGGGGATGCCCTCGGTGACCGAGCCGCGCCGCTTCTCCTCGGCCTTGGTGCGCAGCCAGTGCTCGCGGACGTCCTCCGGCGTCTCGGCGACCTCGTCGCCGAAGACGTGCGGGTGCCGGTGGATCAGCTTCTCCACGATGGTGGCGGCGACGTCGTCGATCGAGAACGGCTCCTCCGGGTCGTCCTGGGCGATCCGCGCGTGGAAGACGACCTGCAGCAGCACGTCGCCGAGTTCCTCGCGCAGGGCCTCCCGGTCGCCCTCCTCGGCGGCCTCGGCGAGCTCGTAGACCTCCTCGATGCCGTACTTCACCAGTTCCTGGGTGGTACGGACGCTGCTCCAGGGGCACTCGCGGCGGATCCGGTCCATCACCTGCACCAGGTCGAGCAGCCGCGCGCCCGGCAGGTCGTAGGACCCGGGCAGCAGCTCCAGGTCCGGCATGCGGACCCGGCCGGAGCCGCCGAGCCGGGCGAGCTCGTCGGTGACGCCGCGGTCGCCCTCGCCGCCGGCCAGGTAGACCACGGTGCGGCCGCCCTCGGTGAGGTCGACCAGCTCCCGCCCGGTGGGCGCGGACGGCTCGACGGCGACCCCGGCCTCACGCAGGTACGGCAGCTGCGGGTGCCCGGGGTCGGGGCAGACGACCAGGTCGGCGGCGCGCAGCAGCTCCCAGGCGGGCCAGGAGAGCAGGCCGGGGGCGACCCGGTGGGTGGTGGTCAGCAGTACCAGGCGGCCCGGACGGGCGGAGTCATCGGAGTGGTCCACCCGACGAAACTACCTCGCCGTGCGACAGCGCCGGGGCCGGGTCCGAGGTCGGACCCGGCCCCGGTTCCGGTGCATCAGGCCTGGGCGGCGCGGCGGCTCACCTCGGTCAGCCACGGGTCCTTGGTGTCGTCCAGGTCGAGCTTGTCGGAGTTCCACTTCCCGTAGCGCGGGTTGACGTCGATGTTCAGCTTCTTCGACGTGTCGCGCAGCACCTTGATCAGCGCCGTCTGGCCCTCGGGGGTCTGCACGTCGGCGCCGTAGTGGGCGGCGACCTTCTGCATCAGCAGGTCGGTGCGGATGCTCTCGTCGATGTCGGCGGGCACCATCGCGTAGGTCTGCAGCAGCTGGGCCTCCAGCGCCGCCTTGCCGCCCGCCTGCTTCTCGGTGTCCCCGCGGGCTTCCTGGAGTTCGTTGCGGGTGACGGAGACGCCCACGTCCTGCGCCGCCTTCTCGATCACCTCGTTCTGCACCAGCCGGTGCACGACGTTGCGCTGGAGGTCGCTGCTGGCCTCGATGAGCTGGGCGGCCTGCGGGGTCTTCTCCTGCGCGGCGCGCACCGCGGCGACCTTCGCCTGGACCGTCTCCACGGTGATCTGCCGGCCGTCCACGACGGCCGCGGCACCCGCGTGCGGCGTGCCGCAGGAGGTCAGCAGTGGCGCTGCGAGCAGCACGGCTGCGGCGGCGGTGGCGGAGAGAGCAGTCCTGCGGCGGAGCATTTTTGCCTCCCGGCAAGGGATCGAGCGACGGTGCACGACCTGGCAGTGATGCAGTGATCGAGGATATTGAGCAGGGCACCGGGATATCCAGCGATCCGCACAACACACTGCGCAAACGATCCGCGGCACCTCAGGTGTCGCAGGCGACCCCGTCGCCGTCGCGGTCCAGCGCCCGGGAGTAGCCGGGGTCGCCGCGGTGCAGCGGGGCCGCGCCGGCGTCGCGGGCCGCTGCGCAGTTCGCGTACGAGGCACCCGGGGAGGGGGCGGTGCCCTCCTTCCCGTCGCCCGGACCGGAGCCGCCGCTGTCGCCGCCGCCGTTCCCGCCGCCGGACGTCACCGGCCTGCCGGCGTCCGGCAGGGGCTCGTCGGGGCAGGTGTCCAGCACCTTCTCCATGGCGGCCTTCTCGGCCCCGGTGACCCACAGCCCGTACTTCTTCTTCACCGCCACCTGGCGGGCCACGTACGGGCAGCGGAAGGCCTTGTCCGGCGGCAGCCAGGTCGCGGCGTCGCCGTCGCCCTTCCCGCGGTTGGTCGGGCCGTCGACGGCGAGGAGGTTCAGCGGGTCGTTGGCGATCTGCTTGCGCTTGTCGGGGGACCAGTACTTGGCGCCCTTCTGCCAGGCGTCGCTGAGCGCCACGACGTGGTCGATGTCGACCGTGCTGCGCCCGCGCGTGAAGTCGATCCGCTTCCCGGTGTAGGGGTCGTCGAGGGTGCCCGAGGCGACGACGCAGTCCCCGCCCCGGTCGGCACGGAAGGAGGTGCCGGTGAGGTCCCGGCGGAGTATGTCGTCGCGGGTGTCACAGCCGTTGTGGTCGGTGTCCGCCCAGGCCGCGCCGAACTCGTCCCGCGCGTAGCCCGTCTTGGGCGCCCGGCCCTTCACCGCCAGGTCGCCGACCGCCTTGAGCGCGCTGCCCTTCGGTGCCCCGTCGCTCCCGGCCCCGCTGCCCGTGCCGCTGCCGAGGCCCTCGCCCGTACACCCGGCCAGACCCACGCCGAGCAGCACGGCGACGGCTGCCGCTGCCGTTCCCGCCCTGGTTGTAAGCACCTTGGCACTCTAGGGGGTGGCAGGTGGGGCCGGGCAGGGGGCGTACGGCGCCCGAACGGTCAGTGCGCGACGGCGGTTCGGCGCAGCTCGTCCACAAGGGAGAGGAAGAGGAGGAAGTTCGGGATGTCCTTGACCTTCTTGGACGACCAGGACAGGGACTTGCCGGCCTTCTTCAGCACGAGCACGCCGTCGGTGACCCGGACGCCCTCGATCTCCTGCCAGGTGACGGCACCGCGCCGGGGCGTCGCGACGCCGGAGCGGTTGACCGAGATGTCCCCGAAGGTCAGCGTCCGCCCCTCCGCCAGCATCCGCAGCATTCCCGGCAGCTGGAAGCCGGCGACCTCCTGCTGGATGAACGGCCCCCACCGCTCCGGCTCCGCGTAGAAGTTGAGGATCTTCCGGACCGTGCCGTCCGGCTTGTGCAGCGTGTAGCGGTAACCGGTGGCGACGTGGACGCCGTTGACGTAGGACTCGGTGATCTCCTGCAGCACCGTCATCGAGTCCCAGCGGAAGGCGGCGGGGACGCCGGCGTGGTCGATCTCGACCAGCCCGGACTCGAAGAAGTGGAGGCGCCGGGCGGCGGCCTTGCGGGAGAAGTTGGGGGTGCGCAGGGCATGGTGGAGGAACCAGAGGCCGGGCAGCACGAAGCAGGCCAGCCCCACGAGAATCATGAACACGAAGTTGCACGTCATCAGGAAGCCGTGCCGTTTCGGCATGATCGTGAGGCGGTGCCGCCCGAGCCCCTCGGCCGCGGCGAGGGCGGCGATGTCGTCGGGTATCCGGTCTTCCATGGTGCGTTCCGCCGTTCTCGGGAAGGGGACGGCCCTGGCGCGGCGCGCGCCAGGGCCCGGGGATCGTAGCCGGTGGCTCAGCCGGCGAGCTTGTCGATGTCGACGGTGTCCTTGGCCGCCGGGGCGGTGATCGCGGCCGCCTCGTCGAAGTCGGAGAAGACCATCGTGCCGGGCTCCTTGCCGCCCTTGACGACCAGCTTCAGCAGGTACGGCCTGCCTTCGGTGGCCACGTAGGCGGTGGTGGTCTCGGACCCGTCCTTGCTGGTGATCGGCACGGCGGGCGTGCCCGCCACGGTGGTGGGCTCGCCCTTCTTCCCGCCCAGCTCGCCGTCCGAGTCCTTCTCCACCTCGACGAGGAACGCGTTCAGGTCGCAGGCCTCGACGAGGTCCTTGTTGTCCGGCGTGTCGGCCTTGGTCTTCATCCACCGGCCGGCGAGGAGGTCCTTCATCGCGGCGCCGTCGGAGCCCTGGCTCTTCCAGAAGGCGTCGTCGCCCTTCATGTAGAGCGAGGGGCCCGCCTTGACGAGCTGGACGGTGCCGCCCTCGGCGGTGACCTCGCCCTTGCAGTCGCCGGTCCTGCTCATCGTCATGCGGAACTTCATCCGCTCGCCGTCGGAGATGCCGTCGAGGTCGACGGTCATCGCCGGGGCGGACTTCATGGCGGCCACGGCCTTCTTCTCGATGGTGGCGGCCGGCTGGTCGGCGAGGCCGGTGGCGGCCGGTTCCGCCGTGCCGCCGAGCGGGCCGCAGGCGGCCATCGTGAGGGCGGCGGTGACGCAGCCGAGCGCCGTGAGCGCTCCGCGAGTGGTGGTCATGAGGATCGTCCCCCCTGGTGGACAGCGTGTGGATGACGGTTGCGGGCCGGCGGAACGCCCGGGGACTCCGTGAACCGATGAGTCAATGACAGCATGAGCTGTGAACCGAGTCAACATGGAATCTCGATTCGCGCGAGTTCACGCGTGAAGGGTCGGAACTTTCGTTCACCGGTATGCTCGGGGCCACAGCCGTACCCCGCCGCGGGAAGGGAGCCAGCCAGGTGCCGGAGAACGCAAGCGAGGTGACCGCCGCCGGGATCGCACGGCTGGCCGGGGTGGGGCGGGCGGCCGTCAGCAACTGGCGCCGCAGGCATGCCGACTTCCCCAAGCCGGTGGGGGGCACCGACACCAGCCCGGCCTTCGCGCTGCCGGAGGTCGAGAGCTGGCTCCGCGCCCAGGGCAAACTCGCCGAGGTCCCGCTGCGTGAACGGGTCTGGCAGCGGGCCGAGTCCCATCCCTCGGGCACCGCGGCCGCGCTCCGGCAGGCCGGTGCCGTCTGCCTGCTCGTCCGTGAACACCCCGCCGACGGGCCCCGGATGGAGGGCGCCGCGGCCGAGGACGCCGTACGGGACCTCTTCGAGCGGCACTTCGGCGGGCGGTTCGCCCTCGGCGCCCCCGTCGACGCCGAACTGCTGCACGGCGCCGCCGAGCTCGCCGCCGGGATGGGCCCGCGCCAGGCCTACGAGTTCCTGCTCGGACGCCACCTGGACGCCAACCCCCGGCAGTACACGCTGACCCCGGCCGCGCCCGCCGAGCTGATGGCCGCGCTCGCCGGTCCCGCCCGTACCGTGCTGGACCCCGCCTGCGGCACCGGCACCCTGCTGCGTGCCGTCGAGGCCCCGCACGAGGTGTACGGCCAGGAGGCCGACCCGGACCTGGCGGCGCTGGCGGCGCTGCGGCTGGCGCTGCACGCCGACCCCGCCGCGGTGGTGCGGGTCGCCGGCGGCGACAGCCTGCGCGCCGACGCCTTCCCCGGGTTCGCCGCCGACGCGGTGCTGTGCCACCCGCCGTTCAACGAGCGCAACTGGGGCCACGAGGACCTCGCCTACGACCCCCGCTGGGAGTACGGCTTCCCAGCCCGCACCGAGTCCGAACTCGCCTGGGTGCAGCACTGCCTGGCCCGGGTCCGGGAGGGCGGGACCGTCGTGCTGCTCATGCCGCCCGCCGCCGCCTCGCGCCGCTCCGGCCGCCGGATCCGGGCCGACCTGCTGCGGCGCGGCGCCCTGCGCGCGGTGGTCGCGCTCCCGGCCGGCGCCGCGCCCCCGTACGGCATCCCGCTCCACCTGTGGGTGCTGCGCAGGCCGGGCGCCGGCACGGCGGCCTCCCCGCACCTGCTGCTGGTCGACACCGCGGGGTCGCAGGACGCGGCCCCCGGCGGTGAGAAGGTTCCCTGGCAGTCGGTGCGCGCCACCGTGCTGGACGCCTGGCACTCCTTCGACCGGCACGGCACCACGGAGGAGCGGCCCGGTGTGAGCCGCGCCCTGAAGGTCATCGACCTGCTCGACGACGACGTGGACCTGGCCCCCGCCCGCCACCTGCCGCCGCCCGCCGCGGGCGGCGGGGCGGCCGAACTCGCCGGGGTGCGCGACCGGTTGGCCGCCACCTTGCTGCGCACCGCCGAGCTCACCCCCGCCCCCGCCGGGGCGGCCGAGCCCGCCCGCTGGCCGCTCACCACGGTCGGCGAACTGGCCCGTGCCGGGGCGCTGGTGCTGCGAGCGGGCGGCACCGGGAGCGCCCGCCCCGGTGGCGGTCCCGCCGTGCTCACCGAGCACGACGTCCTCGGCGGTGGCGCGCCGAGCGGCAGCCTGCCCGAGGGACCGCCCGAGGAGGAGCCGGTCCTGACGCGGGAGGGCGACGTGGTCGTCCCGGTGCTCGGCCGGGGTTCGGCCGCCCGCGTCGTCGACGCCGCCACCGCCGGGGCGGCCCTCGGCCGCAACCTCCACCTGCTGCGCCCCGACCCGGCCGCCCTGGACCCCTGGTTCCTCGCCGGCTTCCTGCGCGGCACCGCCAACAACCGCCAGGCCAGCAGCTACGCCTCCACCGCGACGCGGCTGGACGTCCGCCGGCTCCAGGTGCCGCGGCTGCCGCCGGCCGACCAGCGCCGGTACGGGGAACGCTTCCGCACCCTGGCCGCCTTCGAGGAGACCCTGCGGCTGGCGGGACAGCTGGGTGAGCAGTTGGTGCAGGGGCTCTACGACGGGCTGACCGACGGCAGGGTGCGTCCCGAATAGTTACGGGATCGGGTGACAGCCCGTCGGCGACGGCGGATACTCTCGCGATACCACCCGCAGCTGTCCTCCGCACTGATGTCCAGGGAGTACGAGAGCAGTGATGAACGGCCCCGGCCCGGTCCCGCCGTACCCACCCGCTCAGTCCAAGGCCACGGCGATCACGCTCCGTGTCATCTTCCTCACGATCACCGCGATCAGCTGCGGCTTCCTGTCCGGCCTCCCGCTGCTGCACCTGGCCATCCAGCGGCGCCGGACCATGGACTGGGTGTTCTTCTGGATCTGCACCACGGTGAGCATCGCCTCCTTCGCGACCGTCGGCACGCTGCCGGAGGAGAGCCCCTGGACCGACGTGGCGATGCTCACCGCCATCGCCCTCGTCCCCCTGGTCGGCGTCCACTACCTGGTGGCCGACCTGGCGCTGCACCGGGCGGCCGCGGTGCCCGGCTACCCGTCGTACGCCACGACCGTGCCGTACCCCCCGCCGCACCAGCAGGCGCCGCCGCAGCCGCCGGTGGACTTCAACCCCTACCCACCAACCCCGTCGCCTAAACAAACATT
>NZ_JARAVK010000170.1:0-19949 GCF_033792765.1 Streptomyces sp. PA03-6a
CTCCTCCTCCCCCTCGAAGGCGCCCTCCGCCACGGCGACGAGCAGCCCGTGAACCGGCCCGTAAACCGTTTTGGCGATCCCCCCTCGCATCCCATATCCTGCTGACGCGTCCCGACGGCCGAAGATTCGCCCGGCGGGCCACCCAGCCCTCATCGTCTAGTGGCCCAGGACGCCGCCCTTTCAAGGCGGTAGCACGGGTTCGAATCCCGTTGGGGGCACACACGTCGTCTGCGTCGTCCCGCAGACCATGCGCGTTGGCAGTGCGGCCGGTTCACCGGCGGCGCTGCCTTCCGTGTTTTCCGGGCCGGAACCGGCGCCTCCCCCTCGCAGGCCCGCAGGTCACGCGTGCGTGGCGCCGCCCGGGGTCTGATACGCTGGTCCAGCGAGATCGGCCCGCCAGTGCGTGTCCGACCGGTCACCGAGAATCACCGACCGGGAGACGTCCACCGACGATCCGTTCCTCGCAGAGCGCGGCGGAATCCCGTTGGGAGCACGCACAAACGTGTGGGAGACTGTCTCTCGCGCAGAGCGCAACGCAAGGTCCTGTGGAGCAGTTTGGAGTGCTCGCCACCCTGTCAAGGTGGAGGCCGCGGGTTCAAATCCCGTCAGGACCGCGCTGGCTGGGTAGCTCAGTTGGTACGAGCGATCGCCTGAAAAGCGATAGGTCGCCGGTTCGACCCCGGCCCCAGCCACCAGCAACCCCCGTCGAGATCCTCGGCGGGGGTTTCGTGTTCCCCGGCGTCCGGCCCTCCCGGCGGGTCCCGCAACCACCCCCACGCGACGGGGAGTCCCGCCGGCCGTGTCGGTGCCGTCGCGAACACCACCCGCACCGCCGTCGCCCACCGGGCCGCCGGGCCGGTCTCCGGGGCGGGGATCGCCGGGGGGTAATGCGTTCGCCCGGGGGGCGCGGCGGATGCGATGCTGGAACGCGTATGTCTACGCAGCCCCCCTCCCCCGCATTCGGCGAGCTCGGCACACGGCTGGCCGAGCTCACCCTGCGCGACGCGCAGCGCCTCGGCCGTCGCCTGGACGGCGCACGCCGCATCCGCAAGCCCGAGGCCCGCTCGGCCGTGCTGACCGAGATCGGGGCGGAGATCGACAAGGCCGCGCTGAAGGCCGACGCGCGGCGCACGGCCATACCCGCGATCAGCTACCCCGAGCAGCTGCCGGTCAGCCAGAAGAAGGACGACATCCTCGAGGCGATCCGCGACCACCAGGTCGTGATCGTGGCGGGCGAGACCGGCTCCGGCAAGACGACGCAGATCCCCAAGATCTGCCTGGAGCTGGGCCGCGGCGTCCGCGGCCTGATCGGTCACACCCAGCCCCGCCGCATCGCCGCCCGCACGGTCGCCGAGCGGGTGGCGGAGGAGCTGCGCACCCCGCTGGGCGGGGCGGTCGGCTGGAAGGTCCGCTTCACCGACCAGGTCGGCGACGGCACGCTGGTCAAGCTGATGACGGACGGCATCATGCTGGCCGAGATCCAGACGGACCGGGATCTCCTCCAGTACGACACGATCATCATCGACGAGGCCCACGAGCGCAGCCTCAACATCGACTTCATCCTGGGCTACCTCGCCCAGCTGCTGCCCCGCCGGCCCGACCTCAAGGTCGTGATCACCTCCGCGACGATCGACCCCGAGCGCTTCTCCCGGCACTTCGGCGACGCGCCGATCGTCGAGGTCAGCGGGCGTACGTATCCGGTCGAGGTGCGGTACCGGCCGCTGCTGGCCGAAGGGGGCGGCGAAGCCGACGAGGCCGACCGCGACCAGATCACCGCGATCTGCGACGCGGTGGACGAGCTCCAGGCCGAGGGCCCGGGCGACATCCTGGTCTTCCTCTCCGGCGAGCGGGAGATCCGCGACACCGCCGACGCCCTGAACAAGAGGCAGCTGCGCCTCACCGAGGTCCTGCCGCTGTACGCGCGGCTGTCCTCCGCCGAGCAGCACAAGGTGTTCCAGCGCGGCACGGGCCGCCGCATCGTGCTGGCCACCAACGTCGCGGAGACCTCGCTCACCGTCCCCGGCATCCGGTACGTGATCGACACGGGCATGGCCCGCATCTCCCGCTACAGCCACCGCACCAAGGTGCAGCGGCTGCCGATCGAGCCGATCAGCCAGGCCAGCGCCAACCAGCGCAAGGGCCGCTGCGGCCGCCTCGCGGACGGCATCTGCGTCCGGCTGTACTCCGAGGACGACTTCCTGTCCCGCCCGGAGTTCACCGACGCCGAGATCCTCCGCACCAACCTGGCCTCCGTCATCCTGCAGATGACCGCCGCGGGCCTGGGCGACATCGCCCGCTTCCCCTTCATCGACCCGCCGGACGCCCGGAACATCAAGGACGGCGTCCAGCTGCTCCAGGAACTGGGCGCGCTGGACGGCCAGAAGCTCACCCAGACCGGCCGCAAGCTCTCGCAGCTGCCGGTGGACCCGCGGCTGGCCCGCATGGTGCTGGAGGCGGAGCGCAACGGCGTGGTCCGCGAGGTCATGGTGATCGCGGCCGCCCTGTCGATCCAGGACCCGCGCGAACGCCCCCAGGACAAGCAGCAGCAGGCCGACGAGAAGCACCGCCGCTTCGCCGACGAGACCAGCGACTTCATGGCGCTGCTCAACCTGTGGCGGTACGTGCGCGAGCAGCAGAAGGCGCTGTCCTCCTCCGCCTTCCGCCGGATGTGCCGCACGGAGTTCCTCAACTACCTGCGCATCCGCGAGTGGCAGGACATCTACAGCCAGCTGCGCACGGTCGCCAAGACGATGGGCATCCACCTCGCCGAGGGCGACCACGAGGTCAACCTCCAGCACGTGCACCAGTCGCTGCTGGCGGGCCTGCTGTCGCACGTCGGCCTGAAGGACACCGACAGCAAGAACGAGTACCTGGGCGCCCGCAGCGCCAAGTTCGCGGTCTTCCCGGGCTCCTCGCTCTTCAAGAAGCCGCCGCGGTGGATCATGTCGGCCGAACTGGTGGAGACCTCGCGGCTGTGGGCGCGGGTCAACGCCCGCATCGAGCCGGAGTGGATCGAGCCGCTCGCCCAGCACCTGGTGAAACGGTCCTACAGCGAACTGCACTGGGAGAAGGACCAGGCCGCGGTCATGGCCTTCGAGAAGGTGACGCTGTACGGCGTGCCGATCGTGGCCGACCGCAAGGTCAACTACGGCAGGATCGACCCGGAGACCAGCCGCGAGCTGTTCATCCGCAACGCGCTGGTCGAGGGCGACTGGCGCACCCACCACCAGTTCTTCCACGACAACCGCAAACTGCTCGCGGAGGTCGAGGAGCTGGAGCACCGGGCGCGGCGCCGCGACATCCTCGTGGACGACGAGACGCTCTTCGACTTCTACGACCGCGTGGTGCCCGAACACGTGCTCTCCGGCGCGCACTTCGACTCGTGGTGGAAGCAACAGCGCAAGGAGCAGCCGGAGCTGCTCAACTTCGAGCACTCCATGCTGATCAACGAGAACGCCGAGGCCGTCACCAAGGACGACTACCCCGACTCCTGGCGCCAGGGGAAGCTCAAGTTCCGTGTGACGTACCAGTTCGAGCCGGGCGCGGACGCGGACGGCGTGACCGTCCACGTCCCGCTGCAGGTGCTCAACCAGGTCACCCCGGACGGCTTCGACTGGCAGATCCCGGGCCTGCGCGAGGAGGTCGTCACCGAGCTGATCCGCTCGCTGCCCAAGGCGATCCGCCGCCACTACGTGCCGGCGCCGAACTACGCGAAGGCCTTCCTGGACCGCGTCGTCCCCGTGCAGGACCCTCTCCCCGAGACCCTCGCGCGGGAGCTGCAGCGGATGGTCGGCGTGCCCGTCACCGCCGAGGACTTCGACCTCGCCAAGGTCCCGGACCATCTGAAGATCACCTTCCGCGTGACCGACGAGCGCCGCCGCAAGCTGGCCGAGGACAAGGACCTGGAGGCGCTCAAGCTGCAGTTGCGGCCGAAGACCAAGGCCGCGATCAGCAAGGCCTTCGACGCCGCGGGCTCCATCGGCATCGAGCGGCGCACGGGCCTGAAGCAGTGGACGGTGGGCGCCCTGCCGCGCACCTTCGAGACCCGGCGGTCCGGGCAGCCGGTCAAGGCGTACCCGGCGCTGGTCGACGAGGGCGAGAGCGTGGGCGTGCAGCTCTTCGACACCGAGGCCGAGCAGGCCGCGGCGATGTGGCGCGGCACCCGCCGGCTGATCCTGCTGAACGTGCCCACCAACCCTGCGAAGTTCGCCGCGGACCGGCTGTCCAACCAGGACAAGCTCGCGCTGTCGCGCAGCCCGCACGGCTCGGTGACCGCCCTGTTCGACGACTGCGTCACCGCGGCCGCCGACCGGCTCATGGCCGAGCACGGCGGCCCTGCCTGGGACGAGGAGTCGTTCCGGAAGCTGTACGACTCGGTGCGCGCCGACCTCGTCGAGCTGACCGTCAGGACGGTCGCCCAGGTGCGCCAGGTGCTGGCCGCCTGGCAGGCCTGTGAGCGCCGCCTGAAGGCCGCCCAGAGCCTCGCCCTGGTGGCCAACCTCGCGGACGTCAAGGAACAGCTGGGAGCCCTCGTGGGGCCCGGTTTCGTGACCGCCACGGGGGTGCGCCGGCTGCCGGACCTGCTCCGCTACCTGGTGGCCGTCGACCGGCGGCTGCAGCAGATGCCCACGGGCGTCCAGCGCGACACCACGCGCATGGAGAAGGTCCGTGAGATCCAGACCGAGTACGCCGAGCTGCTGGCCGCCCAGCCGGCCGGGCGCCCGGTCCCCGAACGGGTGCGCGACATCCGGTGGATGATCGAGGAACTGCGGGTCAGCTACTTCGCGCACGCCCTCGGGACGGCGTTCCCCGTCTCGGACAAACGCATCTTCAAGGCCCTCGACGAAGCCTGGGGCTGATCGGGTTCGCAATCACCCTCTGACCTGCTGTACAGTCTTCCTCGCGGCCAGGGAACGACGGCCGCGAAACCTGGTCCTGTGGAGCAGTTTGGAGTGCTCGCCACCCTGTCAAGGTGGAGGCCGCGGGTTCAAATCCCGTCAGGACCGCAGTGAAAGCAAGGCCCGCGTCCAGCGAAGGACGCGGGCCTTCTTGCTGTGCGCGGGGTGGACGGCGTGGCCGGGACGCGGTTGCGGAGGGTGCGGGTCCCCTGGTTCCGGCCGTTCCCGCGTGGTACGCCTGGCACATGAGCGCGACGCCGAGGGACCCGGGCCCGCCGCCCCGGGACGTGACGCGGGCGCTGCTGCGCGCGCACCTGGCGGCCGCGGCGGGGGGCGGACGGCGGCACCTGACCCGGCACTGCCCGGTGTGCCACCGGCTGATGCGGCTGGCACTGCGGCGCAGCGCCGTCCCACTACCGCACGAGTCCGGAGGGGAACAAGAGTCGGGCATGTGACGGGAGTCACGTGAAGAGTTCCGGCTCTGAGGGAACTTGGGGGCTCCTGTGGGACCGTCAATTTAATATGTGCAATTGCACTCATGACAGAGGGCCCAGTCCTCACAAGACGGACACATCACACGCACAAAAAAGATCGCACCGGAGCCGGCGGACTCCGGTGCGATCGACGTTCCTACGGGCGTCCCTGATGGGGGCAGGGACCCTTCGGAGCGGGCGTTGCGGCGGGTTGGGGGCCCCGCGTGGACGCCCGTTTGTTCAGGTCAGGCCTCGCTGCGCTGCTGCGGAATGCCCGCGAGCAGTGCACGGACCTCCGCCTCGCGGTAGCGGCGGTGCCCGCCGAGCGTGCGGATGGACGTGAGCTTGCCAGCCTTGGCCCAGCGCGTGACCGTCTTCGGGTCCACGCGGAACATCGTGGCAACCTCAGCGGGGGTCAGCAGCGGCTCGGCATCAGGGGTGCGAGCGGTCATGAGCGGCCTCCTCGAGAGAACCGAACCAACACGGTTCTTTCCTCTAAATTCTGCACCTTGACCCGCGTTGCCCGAAATGGCGGACGCGGGCCGAGTCGGTAATAGGACGAACGGCTTGTCCTTGGCACTACAACTACACCATCTGTCCAGCCGTGTCGGCCAAACCGATGGATTTGCCCTCTGAGGTGTCTAAGCTCGACGGAAGCCGATGGACCGGGCCATAACGGACAGTCACGCTTGAGTGACGATCAGTCACAGCCAACCCACGAGCCACAGCCCCACCTCAAGGGGATGCAATACCGGACATTCCACCCAGAGCGAGTGGAAAGAGGTCCTTCCGGACCCGATGTCCCATATTGTCATGGGGGGTGGGGATGAGGGCAAGACCCCTAAACGTGCTTTAGGTCACGCTTAGGCCAAAGGTACCGGTCGGCCGGACTCAGGACCAAAGTCCCTCCCCCACGACCGGCTCCCGACGGACCCTCAACTCGCGTACAGCAGTTCCCTGACGGCCCGCCAACGGTCGCTGAGCCGCTCGTACGCCTCGCCGGCCCGGGTGCCGTCCCCGTCCCGCAGCGCGGCCAGCGCCTCCGCCACGTCGGCGGCGGACCGGTCCCCCGCGAGGGAGTCCGGGGCGATGGCGTGGACGAGCCCGCCGTAGTCGAGTTCGACCAAGGAGCGCGGGTGGAACTCCTCGAGCCAACGCCCTACATCTACCAGGCCGTCGATCAGGGGTCCCTCTTCGAGTGAATCCTTGAGCACCCGCAGCGCCCGGGCCGTCCGCCGGCGGGCCTGCACCATGGGGGTCCGGTAACGCATCACCGGCTGCTTGGACTCGCCCGCGCCCGCGGGTTCGTACTCACGCTCGGAATCGTCGAACAGCACGAACCAGCGCACCGGGACGTGCCACGTCGCCCCGCGGATCCAGGGCCGCGCGTCGGCGTTCTCGGGCTTCTCCGCCCGCCACGCCGTGAAGTCGGCCTCCGCCTGCTCGCGCACGACCGGCGGCAGCACGGCGTCCACCACGGGGGCGGGGAACTCCTCGACCAGTTCGGACAGGGCCAGCCAGCCGCGCAGCCGGGTGCGCCAGGGGCAGACGTGGGTCACGCCGTCCACGACGGCGACGAAGGCGTCCCCGCTCTCGCGGACCGGGACGGCGACGGGCGGCACGGACAGCAGACCGGCCAGCGACTGGCGCAGTTCGTCCTGTGCGGACCGCTGGGCGCCCTGGGCGGCATATCGGTACCAGTAGCCGCGATCGGGCTCCGGGAAGGCCGCCAGCGGCTCGTACACCCGCAGATACGCCGCGTACGGGACCAGCACCGATGACAAGCCCACACCCGCTCCCTCGTGACGGCTTCCGCCCTGGCATCGTCCCACGTCGCTTCCGGCACGGGGAGTGATCCACGACACTGGGAAGATGTTCACGGCCGGGTGGTTCTAGTCTTCTGCCAACCGGCCCTCCCCCACCCACCCGGAGGGCGACCTCTGGACATTCGGGAGTCACCACAGTGACCGACGTACGTCAGACACCCGGCATCGTCACCACGCTGTTCCGATCGGAGCAGGGCGGTCACGAGCAGGTCGTCTTGTGCCAGGACCGCGCCAGCGGCCTCAAGGCCGTCATCGCGATCCACTCCACCGCCCTGGGCCCGGCCCTCGGCGGCACCCGCTTCCACGCGTACTCCTCCGACGAAGCGGCGGTAGAGGACGCGCTCAACCTCGCCCGCGGCATGTCGTACAAGAACGCGCTCGCCGGCCTCGACCTGGGCGGCGGCAAGGCCGTCATCATCGGCGACCCGGACATGGACAAGTCCGAGGAGCTGCTGCTGGCCTACGGCCGCTTCGTGGCCTCGCTCGGCGGGCGCTACGTCACGGCCTGCGACGTCGGCACCTACGTGGCCGACATGGACGTGGTCTCCCGCACCGCCCCGCAGTGGACCACCGGCCGTTCGCCCGAGAACGGCGGCGCCGGCGACTCCTCCGTCCTGACCGCCTGGGGCGTCTTCCAGGGCATGCGCGCCTCCGCCCAGGCCAAGTGGGGCGACCCCACGCTGCGCGGCCGCAGGGTCGGCGTGGCCGGTGTCGGCAAGGTCGGCCACCACCTGGTGGAGCACCTGCTCAAGGACGGCGCCGAGGTCGTGATCACCGATGTTCGCGGCGAGGCCGTCGACCGGATCACCTCCCGTCACCCGCAGGTAACCGCCGTCTCCGACGCTGACGTCCTGGTCCGGACACCGCTGGACGTGTACGCGCCCTGCGCGCTCGGCGGCGCCCTCGACGACGACTCGGTGCCGGCCCTCACCGCCTCGATCGTCTGCGGCGCGGCCAACAACCAACTCGCCCACCCCGGCGTCGAGAAGGACCTGGCCGACCGCGGGATCCTCTACGCGCCCGACTACGTCGTGAACGCGGGCGGCGTGATCCAGGTCGCGGACGAGCTGCACGGCTTCGACTTCGAGCGGGCCCGCGCCAAGGCGACGAAGATCTTCGACACCACGCTCGCGATCTTCGAGCGCGCCGCGGCCGACGGCATCCCGCCGGCCGCCGCCGCCGACCGCCTGGCGGAGCAGCGCATGGCCGAGCGCACCCCGGCGGAGAGCTGGCTGCGCCCGTGACCCGTGGGGCCCCGGCAGTGCCGCGGCCCCTCCGGCACGCCCCCGTCCGCCTGCGGACGGGGGCGTGTCGTCCATCACAAAGCGGACACCCGCGGGGTGCCGCCGACGTACGGTGTCCGCGCGTCCTCACGAGTCGGGGCGGCTCCCTGCGGGCCTCCGTGACGAGGACCGCAGGCTGGACATCCGACCGTTACCACGCCCCGGCAGCCAGACCGCGGCGGAAGAAGGTAAAATCGCGATTGACCAGCCAGGACGGGGCCATCGCGGGCCCCTGCTCCGACGCGCGTCGTGCGGGCGACGTACCGTGCGGCCTCGGAAGCAGGTACCGTTGAAGTCCTACGGACCGGGACTCTCATGTGAGGGCCCGTTCCACATCGTGAACGCGTGTCAAGACTCGGGGCCGTCGAGCCCCACCGTTGAGGGGGTCGAGCCAATGGGGCGCGGCCGGGCCAAGGCCAAGCAGACGAAGGTCGCCCGCCAGCTGAAGTACAACAGCGGCGGAACGGACCTTTCACGTCTGGCCGAAGAGCTGGGCGCATCGTCGACACTGCCGGTCAATCCGGAGGTACAGGAAGACGACGATGACGACGAGCTGGAAGACGACCCGTACGCACGGTACGCGGATCTCTACGGCGACGACGAGGACGACGACGAGGACGACGAGTCCCAGTCCTCCTCACAACGCCGTCGCGCTTGACGCAACACATTCCGTTCCAGCTTGACCACTGACCCGGTCCGGGCGCCGCCCGGACCGGGCTTCGTGCTGCCCCGCGCCGGTCAGCCCGCGTAGTCCCCGGTGAGCTCGACGGCCTCGGCGTGCCCGCCGCGCTCCACGACCTCGCCGGCCACCCAGGCGTCCAGGCCCCGGTCGGCCAGCGTGGTCAGCGCCGCGTCCACCGAGCCCTCGGGCACCACGGCGACCATGCCGACGCCCATGTTCAGGGTCTTCTCCAGCTCCAGCCGCTCCACGCCGCCGAGCTCGCCGACCGTGCCGAACACCGCGCCCGGCGTCCACGTCGAGCGGTCCACCGTGGCGTGCAGGTGGTCCGGGACGACCCGCGCCAGGTTGCTGGCCAGCCCGCCGCCGGTGACGTGCGAGAAGCCGTGCACCTCGGTGGTACGGGTCAGCGCCAGGCAGTCCAGCGAGTAGATCCGGGTCGGCTCCAGCAGCTCCTCGCCGAGGGTCCGGCCGAACTCCGGGACCTCCCGGTCCAGCGCCCAGCCGGCCCGCTCGAACAGGACGTGCCGGACGAGCGAGTACCCGTTGGAGTGAAGACCGGAGGACGCCATGGCGATCACGACGTCACCCTTACGGATGCGATCCGCGCCCAGCAGCCGGTCGGCCTCGACCACGCCCGTACCGGCGCCGGCGACGTCGAACTCGTCCTTGCCCAGCAGGCCCGGGTGCTCGGCCGTCTCGCCGCCGACCAGGGCGCAGCCGGCGAGCACGCAGCCCTCGGCGATGCCCTTGACGATGGCCGCGACCCGGTCCGGGAAGACCTTGCCGACGCAGATGTAGTCGGTCATGAAGAGCGGCTCGGCGCCGCACACGACCAGGTCGTCGACGACCATGCCGACCAGGTCGTGACCGATGGTGTCGTAGACGCCCATGCGGCGGGCGATGTCGACCTTGGTGCCCACGCCATCGGTGGCGGAGGCCAGCAGGGGCCGCTCGTAGCGCTTGAGCGCGGAGGCGTCGAAGAGCCCGGCGAAGCCGCCGAGACCGCCCACGACCTCCGGGCGGGTGGCCTTCTTCACCCATTCCTTCATCAGCTCGACCGCGCGGTCGCCCGCCTCGATGTCGACTCCCGCCGCGGCGTAGCTGGCACCGGTGTTCTCGGACATGGCTGTGTTGTGTCCTTGCGTCGAATGCTTACGGGCGACGGAGCGCGTCGGCAGCGTCGGGGCCGCCGGCCAGCTCGGTCTCCAGAAGGTGCTTGCCGAGCAGCTCGGGGTCCGGCAGCTCCATCGGGTACTCGCCGTCGAAGCAGGCCCGGCACAGGTTGGGCTTGGCGATCGTGGTCGCCTCGACCATCGCGTCGAGCGAGATGTACGACAGCGAGTCCGCGTCCAGGGACTTGCAGATCTCGTCGACCGACAGGCCGTTGGCGATCAGCTCGGCGCGGGTGGCGAAGTCGATGCCGAAGAAGCAGGGCCACTTGATCGGCGGCGAGGAGATCCGGATGTGGACCTCGGCGGCGCCGGCCTCGCGGAGCATCCGGACCAGCGCGCGCTGGGTGTTGCCGCGGACGATCGAGTCGTCCACGACCACCAGGCGCTTGCCCCGGATGACCTCCTTGAGCGGGTTGAGCTTCAGGCGGATGCCCAGCTGCCGGATGGTCTGCGAGGGCTGGATGAAGGTCCGGCCCACGTACGAGTTCTTCACCAGGCCCGAGCCGTACGGGATGCCGCTCGCCTCGGCGTAGCCGACCGCGGCCGGCGTGCCGGACTCCGGGGTCGGTATCACCAGATCGGCCTCGACCGGGGCCTCCTTGGCCAGCCGGCGGCCCATCTCGACCCGGGAGAGGTAGACGTTGCGGCCCGCGATGTCGGTGTCGGGGCGGGCGAGGTACACGTACTCGAAGACGCAGCCCTTGGGACGGGCGTCGGCGAAGCGGGAGGCGCGCAGCCCGTTCTCGTCGACGGCGATCAACTCGCCGGGCTCGATCTCGCGGATGAAGCTCGCGCCCACGATGTCCAGCGCGGCGGTCTCCGACGCGACGACCCAGCCGCGCTCCAGGCGGCCCAGCACCAGCGGGCGGATGCCCTGCGGGTCACGGGCGGCGTAGAGCGTGTGCTCGTCCATGAAGACCAGGCTGAAGGCGCCCTTGACCTCGGGCAGCACCTGACGGGCGGCGTCCTCGACGGACAGCGGCTTGCCGTCCTCGTCCACCTGCCCGGCGAGCAGCGCCGTGACCAGGTCGGTGTCGTTGGTCGCGGCGACCCTGGTGGCCCGGCCGTTGCCCTGGGGCAGCGCGGCGACCATCTCGGCCAGCTCGACGGTGTTGACCAGGTTCCCGTTGTGGCCGAGGGCGATGGAGCCGTTGGCGGTGGCGCGGAAGGTGGGCTGGGCGTTCTCCCAGACCGAGGCGCCGGTGGTCGAGTAACGGGCATGCCCGACCGCGATGTGGCCCTGCAAGGAGCCGAGGGAGGTCTCGTCGAAGACCTGGGACACCAGGCCCATGTCCTTGAAGACCAGGATTTGGGAGCCGTTGCTCACTGCGATGCCCGCGGACTCCTGTCCGCGGTGCTGCAGGGCGTACAGCCCGAAATAGGTGAGTTTGGCGACCTCTTCGCCGGGGGCCCAGACACCGAAGACGCCGCAAGCGTCCTGGGGGCCCTTCTCGCCGGGGAGCAGGTCGTGGTTGAGTCGTCCGTCACCACGTGGCACGGGACCGAGTCTAGGGCAGGTTCCGGTGTCGTCCGAACGAGGGAACCCGACAAAAGTGCGTTCTATGCGCGTAAACCCATGGGGCGCTTGGCCGTGTGACCTTGGTCTTGGTCCCGGTCGGAGCCTGCTCAGGGGCGCAGTCCGGGGTCACGGACCATGGCGGTGAGCTCGGCCGCGGCACGCGTGGCGGCCGACGGGCGGCGCCGCACCCGCTCCCATCCCGGAACGGCGACCGCGCCGAGCCGGAGGTCGTCCAGACCCGCGACGCGGCGGACGATCAGTTCCCCGTCCGAGGTGCGGACGACACGGGTGACCTCCGCCCAGGGCACGAGCCGGGTGCGCAGATGGCGACGGACCCGCAGACCGGTGGCGTCGGCGGTGATCCGCCAGGTGATCATGGACAGCGCCTTGTCGACCAGCCACAGGCCGCCCAGGACCGGCAGCAATGCGCGCCACCAGGACCCGCCGGAGAATCCGGAGCCCAGGAAGGCCACCGTGCCCACCAGGAGCAGCGCGCCCGCCGTGCGGTCGCCCGCACCGCCGTGCCAATGGACGGGGCCCGCACCGGGCTTCAGGGCCGCGGCCGCCTCGGCGACCCTGGCCTCCGCCTCCCGGCGGTGCTCGGCGTGGTCGGGCGACCCGCTCCCGGACGACGGCGCCACCCACCGCCGCGCCGGCGACTCCGTGGCACCGACCAGGAGGTCGCCGGAGCCTGTGGCGGCCGCCAGCACCAGTTCCGCGCCTTCCGCCGGGAGGCCGAAGAGCACGCCCTCGCCGCTGGCCCACGCGCCGGGTCCGACCGCGCGGTAGGCCAGCACCGGTGCCCCGGCGGCATCGTCCACCGGCCGGATGACGGTCCTGCCGTCCTCGCGCCCCGCCAGCACCCGGAGCACGGGAACGGGTCCGCGGCGCACCGAGCGGGCCCGCAGCGCCGACAGCGCCCCCGACAGCAGCAGGGAGAGGCCGAGGCCGCCCGCCGTGAGCGTCAGGAGCTGCAGGCCCGTGCGGTCCTCGTACGGCTCCGCGGCGAGCCGCAGCCACCCCCGGTCGACGAGCACGGGCACCTCGGTGCCACGGTCGTGGTCCTCCGGGAACGTCACCGCGACGCGGTGCCGCGTGCCGTCGCCGAAGCGGACGACGATGTGGTCCTCGGCACCGTTGCCGACGACGACCGCCGCGGCGCGGACGGCCGCCGCAGCGTGCGCCCGGTCCGCCCGGTCCCCGGACACGGCGATCGCCGCGGCCACCGCCGCGACCACCAGGGCCGCCACGCCGACGGCGATCCGGAGCACGCCACGTCGCACCGGCTCGGCCTGCTGCGGCACCGGGAGCGCGACTGCCCCCGCCGCCTCCAGGGCCAGGGCCCGCTGGCGGCGGCGCACCCGCAGCCGCGCGAGGACCGCGGCCCAGCTCCAGCACAGCGCGGCCACGACCACGACGTCCACGCCGCGCTCCGCGGCGCCGCCGGTCCACAGGTCCGGCCGGGTCATCCACAGCAGCAACAGCGGTGCCGACAGCGCCGCAGCCTCGGGCAGGACGAACAACCACAGGGTGTGGACGAGGAAGCCGACGGTGCCGATCGCGTCACTCCACATCGGCCCGCAGGGCGCGGCCACCGTGCAACCGTCGTCCGCCGCGAGAGCGATCGCCGCGATCACCGCCGCCACCAGCACCGGGGCGCACCACAGCGGGCGCGCCCAGCCCGGAAGCCGCACCGCGGCCCAGCGGCGGGCGTCGGCGGAGAGCCAGGGGCGGGCCGGCATGCCGGCCGGGGCGGTCGTCGAGGTCACCGGCGCATTATGCGGACGCCGGGACCGCCTCAGCCCAGCAGGGGGAGGTACGGGGCGAGGTCGGCGCGCTCGCCGCTCGCGGAGACCGCGGCGGAGTCCAGGGCGTCGGCCCAGGACGTGCGCCCGGTGGCGAGACGGATCCAGGTGAGCGGGTCCGTCTCGACGACGTTGGGCGGGGTGCCCCGGGTGTGGCGGGGCCCGGGCACGCACTGCACGGCCGCGTACGGCGGGACGCGGACCTCGACGGAGTTGCCGGGCGCCGCGACGGCGAGGGTGTCCGCGAGGAGCCGTACGACGGCGGCGACGGCCTGCCGCTCCAGGGGGACGGGCACTCCCGTCGCCGCGGCGAGGTCGTCGCTGTGGACGACCAGTTCGACGAGCCGGGTCACCAGGAAGTCCGTGGACCGCATCGCGCCGAGCGTGATCGCCACCAGGCGCTCGGGCGCCACCGCCTCGTCCAGCACCCCGGCGAGGCCGCGGGCGGCCTCCTCGAGGCGGGCGGCGGCGTCGGCGGTCTCCCCGGCGGCCTCACGGGTGTCGGCATCCAGCGGGCCGGCGATGCGCGCCGTGGAGCGCGCCCACGCGGTGAGGTCGAGGTCCGCCTTGGCCGGGGCGGGCGCGGCGACCACCCCGGCGACGGCCTCGACCTGCCGGGCGATGTGCACCACCAGCGCGTGCACGTCCCACCCCGGCAGCCCGGCGGGCGCGGCCAGCTGAGCCTCCGTCAGTCCGCGTGCGGCCTCCAGGACATGGGCGACCTGGGCGGTGAGCGCCGCGCGGGTCCTGGCGGGGTCGTAGGTGCGGGCCTTGCGGGCGGTGGACGGCATGTCCGCAGCCTACGCGCCGTGCCCGGCCCGCACCCCGGCCCCGGCGGTCAGGCCTGGCGCGGGCGCTCGAAGGTGAGCAGCAGCCCCTGCACGGCGCCGGGGCCGATGCGGCCCTTGACGTCGGCGGAGGTGATCGCCTTGAGCTGCCAGCCGTCCTCGGCGTGCTTGTTGAGCGTCTTCTCCAGCTTGTCGTCGTCGATGGCGTCGCCTATCAGCGATTCGCGGAAGCTGACGACCTTGTACTCGTGCATCGTTGACACCCCTTGTCGTACCGGTGGTTGCGGGACGCACAGTAGTACCGCCGGTCGCGGGCTACGCGGGGCGGACCGGTCCCGCCGCCCGGTCGACGAGGTTGCCGCCCTCGGTCTCGGCGGACAGCAGCACCAGTTCGGCGCCCTCGTACGGCGCCCCGAACAGCAGGGCGGGGCGCAGCGCGTCGTCCCGGGACCCGGACGGCGGCTCGGCCTCGGGGTCGACCGGACAGGAGAAGAGCGCCGTGCGGCCCGCGTGGTCGTCGGCCGCGAACACCCACGTCCGGGCGTCCTCGTCCACCCGGGTCAGCACGCGCAGCACCGGCTGCCCGCCGCGCCGCAGGGCGCCCGCCCGCACCCGGGCCACCACGCCCACGGCGAGCAGTGCGCCCCCGGCCAGTGACAGCAGGCGGGTCTGCGGCGGGATCGCGGCCGCGCACAGCAGCACCCCGAACGCGATCGTGGCCAGCCCGCGGCGCAGCGGCGGGAGGGGCCCGGGGAGCGGAAGCCGTACGTCCTGGGCGGCGTTCGCGGCGAGCAGCCGCTGCCGGCGGTGGACGCCCGTACGGTGCCGGGCGCCGGCCCAGCACAACAGCAGCGCGGCGACGGCGGGGAGCGCGGCCTGCGGTTCCACCCGCCAGACCAGGAGCGCGGCGAGCACCGGCGCCGACACGAGGGTCAGCCCGGGCAGTCTGAAGAGCCAGTACACCTGGACGGCGACCAGCCCGTAGTGCACCGTCCCGAACGCCCCCGGGGCCACCGCGGCCCCGACGGCGGCGGCCGCGGCCAGCGCCAGGGCGCCCCAGCGCGGGCGGGCCCACGCGGCGGGGCGGCAGGCCGCCCAGCGCGCTGCGTCCAGGCCGCGCCACAGGGGCGGTTCGCCGGGGGTATCGCGCTCGCTCACGTCTGGAGTATGAGGCCGTCCCCGACGGAGCCGGTCACCGGCCCCCGGCGAAGCGCCCCCGCGCCTGGCGGCACGGGGGCGCTTCGGGAGGGCCCTTCGGGAGGGCGCGTCGGAAGGGCGGACGGATCAGGCCAGGATGGCCGGGATCGTGCCCTCGTGAGCCGTGCGGAGCTCGTCCAGCGGGATGCTGAACTCGCCCTGGAGCTCGACCGCGTCGCCGTCGACGACACCGATCCGCGTCGCGGGCAGACCGCGCGCACCGCACATGTCGGTGAAGCGGAGTTCCTCGCTGCGCGGCACCGAGACGACCGCCCGGCCCGCCGACTCCGAGAAGAGGAGCACGAACGGGTCGAGGCCGTCCGGCACGACCAGCCGCGCGCCGTTGCCGCCGCGCAGGCAGGACTCGACGACGGCCTGGACGAGCCCGCCGTCCGACAGGTCGTGGGCCGCGTCGACCATGCCGTCCCGGGAGGCCGAGATGAGGATCTCGCCGAGCAGCTTCTCCCGCTCCAGGTCCACCGCCGGCGGCAGTCCGCCGAGGTGGTCGTGGATCGCCTGGGACCAGGCGGAGCCGCCCAGCTCCTCCTTGGTGTCGCCCAGCAGGTAGAGCAGCTGGCCCTGGTCCTTGAAGGCGACCGGCGTGCGGCGCGTGACGTCGTCGATCACGCCCAGCACCGCCACGACGGGCGTCGGGTGGATGGCGACGTCGCCGGTCTGGTTGTAGAGCGAGACGTTGCCGCCGGTGACCGGCGTGCCCAGCTCCAGGCAGCCGTCGGCCAGGCCGCGGCAGGCCTCGGCGAACTGCCACATCGCGGCCGGGTCCTCGGGCGAGCCGAAGTTGAGGCAGTCGGAGACCGCCAGGGGCTTGGCGCCGGTGGTGGCGACGTTGCGGTACGCCTCGGCGAGCGCCAGCTGCGCGCCCGTGTACGGGTCGAGCTTGGCGTAGCGGCCGTTGCCGTCGGTGGCGACCGCGACGCCGAGGTTGGTGTCCTCGTCGATGCGGATCATGCCGGAGTCCTCCGGCTGCGCCAGCACGGTGTTGCCCTGCACGAAGCGGTCGTACTGGTCGGTGATCCACGCCTTGGACGCCTGGTTCGGGTGCGCGACCATCGTCAGGACCTGGGCGCGCAGCTCCTCGCCGGATCCCGGGCGCGGCAGCTTGTTGGCGTCGTCGGCCTGGAGCGCGTCCTGCCACGCGGGGCGGGCGTAGGGGCGCTCGTACACCGGGCCCTCGTGGGCGACGGTGCGCGGCGGGACGTCGACGATCTGCTCGCCGTGCCAGAAGATCTCCAGCCGGTCGCCGTCGGTGACCTCACCGATGACGGTGGCGATCACGTCCCACTTCTCGCAGATCTCCAGGAAGCGGTCGACGTAGCGCGGCTCGACGATGGCGCACATGCGCTCCTGCGACTCGCTCATGAGGATCTCCTCCGGCGAGAGCGTCGCGTCGCGCAGCGGCACGGTGTCCAGCTCGACCCGCATGCCGCCGGAGCCGGCCGAGGCCAGCTCGGAGGTGGCGCAGGACAGACCGGCGCCGCCGAGGTCCTGGATGCCGGCGACCAGCTTCTCCTTGAAGATCTCCAGGGTGCACTCGATGAGCAGCTTCTCCTGGAAGGGGTCGCCGACCTGGACGGCGGGGCGCTTGGCCGGGCCGGTGTCGGAGAAGGTCTCCGAGGCGAGCACGGAGACGCCGCCGATGCCGTCGCCACCGGTGCGGGCGCCGTAGAGGATGACCTTGTTGCCGGCGCCGGAGGCCTTGGCCAGGTGGATGTCCTCGTGCTTCATCACGCCGACGCACAGGGCGTTGACCAGCGGGTTGCCCTGGTAGCAGGCGTCGAAGACGACCTCGCCGCCGATGTTGGGCAGGCCCAGGCAGTTGCCGTAGCCGCCGACGCCCGCGACGACGCCCGGCAGGACGCGCTTGGTGTCGGGGTGGTCCGGCGCGCCGAAGCGCAGCGGGTCCATGACGGCGACCGGGCGGGCACCCATGGCGAGGATGTCGCGGACGATGCCGCCGACGCCGGTGGCCGCGCCCTGGTAGGGCTCGATGTACGAGGGGTGGTTGTGCGACTCGACCTTGAAGGTGACCGCGTAGCCCTGGCCGACGTCCACGACGCCGGCGTTCTCGCCGATGCCGACCAGCAGGGCGTCGTTGGCGGGGGCCTTCTCGCCGAACTGGCGCAGGTGGATCTTGCTGCTCTTGTACGAGCAGTGCTCGGACCACATGACGGAGTACATGGCGAGCTCGGCACCGGTGGGCCGGCGGCCGAGGATCTCCCGGATGCGCTCGTACTCGTCCTGCTTCAGGCCGAGTTCGGCCCACGGCTGCTCGGTGTCAGGAGTCCCGGTGGCGTGCTTCACGGAATCGAGTGTCATGACGCGTGAACCAGCTTCTTGAGGATCGAGGTGAAGAATCCGAGGCCGTCGGTGCGGCCGGTCCCGATCAGCGACTCGACCGCGTGCTCGGGGTGCGGCATGAGGCCGACGACATTGCCCGCGGCGTTGGTGATGCCGGCGATGTCCCGGAGCGAGCCATTGGGGTTCCAGTCCGCGTAGCGGAACACCACACGGCCCTCGGCCTCCAGCTCGTCGAGGACGTGCTCGTCGGCCACGTAGCGGCCGTCGATGTTCTTCAGCGGGATGCTGATCTCCTGGCCCTGCTCGTAATCGGCCGTCCAGGACGTCGAGTTGTTCTCGACACGCAGCTTCTGGTCCCTGCAGATGAAGTGCAGGTGATTGTTGCGCAGCATGGCACCCGGCAGCAGATGCGTCTCGGTGAGCACCTGGAAGCCGTTGCAGATACCCAGGACCGGAAGACCGTCCTTGGCGCCGGCGATGATCGACTCCATCACGGGCGAGAAGCGGGAAATCGCTCCGGCCCGGAGATAGTCGCCGTAACTGAATCCACCGGGCAGGACGACGGCGTCCACCTGGTGGAGATCCTTGTCACGGTGCCACAGCGGCACCGGCTCGGCGCCGGCGACGCGGACCGCGCGCTGGGTGTCCCGGTCGTCGAGCGTCCCGGGGAAGGTGACCACACCGATGCGTGCGGTCACGACTCCACCTTCACGGTGAAGTCCTCGATCACTGTGTTGGCGAGGAAGGTCTCGGCCATCTCGCGGATACGGGCGAGGGCGGCGTCGTCGACCGGCCCCTCCAGTTCGAGCTCAAAACGCTTGCCCTGGCGGACGTCGGCGATTCCCTCGAACCCGAGGCGCGGCAGCGCTCGCTGCACCGCCTGGCCCTGGGGGTCGAGGATCTCCGGCTTGAGCATGACGTCGACTACGACGCGTGCCACGGTCACTCCCGGTGGTGTGCTGCGGTGAGATGTCCCCACCGTACCCCGCCGAAAAATCTACGCGGGTAGATATTCCAGAATGGTCACGGAATATCCCCCTGCCGGATTGCCACCGGGACACCCGGAGGAATTGGCCGATCGGTTGCGGCGAAAAAATGCGGACCGGTAAATGGAAAAGCATTGACCCCGGCCCTGGGGCTTCGATACAACAACGGGGCCAACGCAGTCCCCAGGCCTTCTCCATTGAAAGGACCGGCATCCATGGCGCAGCGCGTAGTGGTCACGCTCTCCGACGACCTCGACGGCGGTGAAGCGGCGGAAACGGTCACTTTCGGCCTCGACGGGAAGTCGTACGAGATCGACCTGTCCGCCGGCAACGCCGGGAAGCTCCGGGAGGCCCTCGCGCCGTACGTCGAGGCAGGGCGCCGCCGCAACCGGCTCGGCAAGGCCTACAAGCACACCTCGCTCGCCCCCGACCCGGCCGCCGTGCGCGCCTGGGCGCTCTCCCGGGGCTTCGACGTGCCGCCGCGCGGCCGTATCCCCAAGAAGCTCTACGAGGCGTACGCCGAGGCCAGCTGATCCGCCGCCGGGCCCCTGCCGGCCAGGCCGGGGCCCCGCCCGGGAATCACCCGGAAGAAGCGATTGGACAGCCACCCCCGTTGATCCGCTAGAGTCTGGAACACGCCGAGGGCGGGCCGAAAGGCCGAGACCCCCGGGCCACGCGGGTGTAGTTCAGTAGCAGAACATCCCTCTTCCAGGGGGAAGGCGCAGTGTGCGATTCCTGTCACCCGCTCTGATTGCTCGACCGGTCCTGAGGATCGGGTAGGGTAGTCGCCGTGCGGACGTGGCTCAGTTGGTAGAGCATCACCTTGCCAAGGTGAGGGTCGCGAGTTCGAATCTCGTCGTCCGCTCTTGAGGGAAGGCCCTGGTCGGATCACCGACCGGGGCCTTCTTCGTGCTCCCGGCACCGGTCGGTGTGACGGTGACCACAGGGCGCAACGCCCGAACTCCCCTGACCCCGGGCGGCGATCGCCCCCGCCTGCCGCC
>NZ_JARAVK010000171.1:0-19859 GCF_033792765.1 Streptomyces sp. PA03-6a
GTGGAGGGGGTTCC
This sequence comes from Streptomyces sp. PA03-6a, assembly GCF_033792765.1. Lineage (NCBI taxonomy): Bacteria > Bacillati > Actinomycetota > Actinomycetes > Kitasatosporales > Streptomycetaceae > Streptomyces > Streptomyces sp. PA03-6a. The sequence goes on from NZ_JARAVK010000171.1 coordinate 15, forward strand.
GGTGGTGGTCCGGTGGGCCGCCCCTGGGGGGTGGAACCCGATGTCTCCAGTAAGCCGGGTACGGCGCCCGGCGTCATGTCGCTGCAATTCGGGACTTGACAGGAATTTTCGGCTCGGGATATAAGCTGCACGCCCGGTCCGCTCTCAGCCCGTGACCATCCCGGCGACCAGGTTGATGGTCGTGGCCAGGATGCTGGTGCCGAAGACGTACGACAGCAGCGAGTGCCGCAGCACCGTCGCACGGATCGCCGGGCTCGAGACGTCCGTGTCGGAGACCTGGTAGGTCATGCCCAGGTTGTAGCTGAAGTAGAAGAAGTCCCGGTACGTCGGCGGGTGCGGGGAGTTGAAGTCGATCCCGCCCGCCGCGGCCGTGTAGTAGAGGTACCCGTAGCGCGCGGCGTACATCAGGTGGAGCGCCGCCCAGGCCATGAACACCCCGCCCAGCGCGGTCGCCGCCGCGGCGTGATCCTTGTCGGTGCCACCGCGCAGGAGCAGGACGACGATGGCCAGCAGCCCGCACAGGGCCGCGGCGACGACGACCAGCTCCTCGACGACGGGGCGGAAGTCCTCCCGCCGGGCGTTGCGGTGGGTGGCGGTCGCGTCCATCGGCCACAGCACGAGCCAGCCCGTCACGACGAAGACCGTCTCCGTCGCCGCGATCCCGGCGAGGACGCCCAGCGACGCGTCCGTCAGGACACCGACGACCACGCCGGTCACCGCGCCGACGACGATCGCGCCTGCCAGCCGGGGGACCGCGGAGAGCGGCGAACTGGTCCTCATGCCGCATCACGCTACAACCCGGCGTCCGCGGCCCGTGGCAGCGGCACTTGGGATCGCCCGGAGGGTGCAGCGGCGCCCCGGCCCGTGGGCACGGGCCGGGGCGCCCGCCCTCAGCCGAACTGGCCGGGCCGGTAGTCGCCCGCGGGCTGGCGGTTGATGACGTTGACGCGGTTGTAGGCGTTGATGACGGCGATGAGGCCGATCAGGGCGACGAGCTGCTCCTCGTCGTAGTGCTTGGCGGCGTTCGCCCAGACCTCGTCCGTGACGCCGCCGGCGGCGTCCGCGATGCGCGTGCCCTGCTCGGTGAGTTCCAGGGCGGCGCGCTCGGCCTCGGAGAAGACCGTGGCCTCGCGCCAGGTCGCGACGAGGTTCAGGCGCACCGAGGTCTCACCGGCCGCGGCGGCCTCCTTGGTGTGCATGTCGGCGCAGAAGGCACAGCCGTTGATCTGACTGGCGCGGATCTTCACCAGTTCCTGGGTCGCGGCCGGCAGCCCCGACTCGACGGGCACCTTGCCCGCCGAGTTGAGGTGCTTGAAGAACCTGAGCGCGAGGTCGTTGCCGAACAGGTTCACGCGGGCTTCCATGGTGGGCTCCTCTTGCGTGGTGACGGTTACGCAGCCATGACGGACGGGCCGGCGGAAACGTGACGCGGGCACGGATGTGACGTGGGTCCCACCGCGGGTAGCGTCGCCCCCATGGCTGACGAGGAATTCCGGGACCCGCGGCTCGCCGCGCTGTACGACGCCCTCGACGACCCCGGCCGCGGCGACCTCGACGCGTACACCGCGTTGGTGCGGGAGTGCGACGCGCGCCGGGTGCTGGACATCGGCTGCGGGACGGGGGTGTTCGCCCTGCGCCTGGCCGGCCTCGGCATCGAGGTCGTCGCCGTCGACCCGGCCGGGGCGGCCCTCGACGTCGCCCGGGCCAAGCCGGGCAGTGGGCGGGTCCGGTGGATCCGCGGTGACGCGACGGTGCTACCGCCGCTGCGCGTGGACCTGGCGACGATGACGGCCAACGTCGCCCAGGCGATCGACGACCCCGCGGCGTGGCAGGACACCCTGCGGGGGGCGTACGAGGCGCTGCGGCCGGGCGGCCGCCTGGTGTTCGAGACCCGGGACCCGGCGAAGCGCGCATGGGAGGGCTGGAACCGCGAGGCCTCGCACCGGGTGGTGGACGTGCCGGGCACAGGACCGGTGGAGCACTGGGTCGACCTGCTCGACGTCAGCGGGCCGCTGGTGACGTTCCGTTGGACCTACGTCCTGGCCGCCGGCCGGGAGGTGCTGACCTCGACCTCCACTCTCCGGTTCCGGGAGCGGGAGGAGGTCGAGGCGGCGCTCACCGCACAGGGGTACGACCTCGACGAGGTGCGGGACGCCCCGGACCGGCCCGGCCGGGAGTTCGTCTTCCTCGCGCGCCGTCCGGAGGCGTGACCGGCCGGGCCCGTACGGGCCCGACGCGCACGGGCCCGACGCGTACGGCCGCCGGCGGACCGGCGGCCGTACGGGGGAGGGCTTCGCGGAGGATCAGTGCTGCCCGAAGACCTTCTTGCCGGAACCGAGGTCCAGGAAGACCGTCTCGCCGGTGGCGTCGGCCAGGGCGTCGTTGTCGGTCACGGCGTAGACGTGGCCGTCACCGCCCACGGTGAGCCCCTCGAGCTTCTCCTGGGTCCACCCGTTCGTCGCCCGGAGGTCGGGCAGCACGTCGTGGGCGAGCTTCTTGGGCAGCACCTGGAGCGGGCCCGACGGGGCGGCGGACTTCGGCATGTCGACCGTGTACACGCGCTTGATCTTCGCGGCCGGGCCGTTCAGCTTGTCCCGCTCGATCAGGGCGAGCTTGTCGCCGACCGCCGTGATCTCGGACAGGCCGATCCAGTCGCCCGGGGTGTCCGTGGTGCCGATCCGGTAGCCGAACCAGCTCCAGGTGCCCGACTGGACGTCGTAGCGGCCGATCCGGACGACCCCGGCCGGGTCGCCCTTGACCTCACGCTGCAGTGTGGCCCACACGACCTCGCGGCCGCCCCGGTCGGTGGTGGCGGTGACGCCCTCGAAGCCCTGTTTCGCCAGGCCCGCGGCGACGTCCGCCGGGAGCGTGACGACCTGGCGGGTCACTCCGTCGCGGTCGAGCCGGACCAGCTTGTTGCCGTCGCCGGTCGCACCCTCGACGGCGAGCCAGAAGCCGCCCTGGGGACGGGCGTGGATGCCCTCGGCGTCGTAGCCGACCGGCTTGCCGTCGGTGTCCTTGACGGTCAGGGCCCGGGTGATGACCGCCGGCTTCCGCGAGGTGTCGATGGTCATGATCTTGGTGACGGAGTACGCCGCGTCGGTGACCGTGTACAGCTCGTGCGGACGGCCGGGGACGGCGGACAGCGCGCCGAGCGCGCCCCAGCCGATCGGCGCGCCGGTGGAGTCCGGGGCCGAGACGACGCCGGGGAAGGACGGGGTGCCCTTGCCCAGCTGGAACAGGCTCACCGAGGCCCGCACGTTGACCGATGCGTCGTCCTCCTCGCTGGAGACCGCGAGCAGGTCGCGCGACGGGATCGGCAGCAGTCCCTCGGGGCCGTTGGTGGTGGCCAGCATCTGGCGGAAGACCGGGGCGGTCGGCCGGCTGACGTCGTAGACGGCGACGAAGTTGCTGCGCTCGGAGCCGACGAAGGCGTACCGCACGCCGTGGAAGGTGGCGACGACCACGCCCTCCGGCTCGGTGCCCTTCTTGCCCGCGCGGTCCTCGTTGTGCAGGCCGTAGCGGACGGCGAGGCGCTCGAAGCTGTCGCCCGCGTCCCACACGACCTTGCCGGTGCGGCTGTCGAAGACGGTCCAGCCGCGCGTGCCGCCCTTCCAGTCGCCCTCGTTGGCGGTGGCGAAGTAGCGGTCGTCGATCCAGTTGACGGCGTCGGGCTCGCGCCGCACGTCGGTGATCGAGCCGGTCTGGTCGATGACGCCGTCCTTGACGGTGTCGATGCCGTGCACGGTGGCGGTGCCGGCGCTGAAGGCCTTGGTGATCAGGCCCGTCGGCAGGTCGATGAGGACGATGCCGTTGTTCTCCTGCAGCGTCAGCGCGAGCTGGTTGCGGCCGTTGACGGCGACGTACTCCGGCTCCGGGTCGGTGGGCTCCACGATCCCGGCGGCGGTCAGCGCGGGCAGCGCGCCGCCGTCGGGCCGGGTCAGCGGTACGGCCCGGGTGCGCCAGTGCTGCGGCGAGGTGCCCTTGAGGTCGACGATCTGCACGAAGCCGGCCGGGGCCTGGGGCAGGTCGCCCTCCTCGCCGCCGGGCGGGGTCGCCTCCTCGTCGCGCTCGTTCTCGATCGCGATCGCGGCGTACCGCTTGTCCTTGGTGATGGTGATGGAGTCCGGCTGGCCGCCCAGGTCGATGCTGGTGACCCGCTTGCGGTCGCGCAGGGATATGACGTCGAGACGTCCGGAGGGGGTGGAGTAGCCGCTGCTGGTGTTGACCACGACCAGCACGTACTGCCCGACCACGGCCACGGAGGTGGGCTCGTCCTCGGCGTCGCCGAGCCCGGCCAGCGACAGGGTGCCGAGGCCGCGCGGACTGCCCGGCTCGCTGATGTCGAGGAAGCCGATCCGGCGCGCGAGGGCGTCGGTGTAGACCAGGGTGCGGCCGTCCTCGCTGACCGCCGAGATCTCGGCGACGGTCGCCGTGGCCGGGTCCTCGCCCGCCGGGCGGTTCTGGAAGACCGGGTAGGTGGCGGTGCGCTGGAAGGCCGGCGTCACGTTCGGGTGGTGGGCACTTGCAGGGCTCGCGGCCACCAGCGTGCCGGCAGCGACAGCCGCGGTCGTGAGCGCGGCGTAGGTTCTCTTGGGGAGCATCGTCTCTCCGTTGCGCTACGGTCGGAATGCCGATCATCTCGCCGCCGGACCAGCGCAATCGGGCGCGCAGATGAACGGACGACGAAGATCGTCCGGACACAGTGACCGGAACGCCCCGGTCCGTACGGGTGCGGGTACGGGGCCGGCCCCGCTGCAGCGCGCTCCGCAGGGTGATGACGCGCCGTCAGGTCCGGTCGCACGCCGGTGCGGTGGGAGCCGCGGCGGTGGTGGCACGCGGTGACATCGGCCGCAGAACGGGACCGGCTCGCATCGTACGGCGGACCGGTCCTCCGTTCCGGGCGTGGCGTCCGATGCCGCGCGAGAGGGCGTGAAGCTGTCCGGGAGGCGGTCTGGCCTGGTCCGTGGCGCTGTGCTTCCCTGGGAGGGACACTTCAGCAGTCAGCACGGGGGAGCCGGCGGTGACACCCGAGGGCTCCAGCCACGTCCGATCACGCACGCGTCGGCAGGGTCGAGCCACCGTGGGCGGCAAGGGGTACCGGGGGCATTGGTCGATGGAAACGGCACCACGTGACGCGCACGGCGATGTCATGCACCTGCGCATCGAGCCGGAGCGCCTCCGCGCGCTCCCACCGAGCGCATTGGTGGAATCGCTGCTCCGCGCCGCGGAGGACCGGTCGGAGCAGGTTCCCGACCCGCACACCGGATTCGATTCCTCGTTGTGACCCCGGGACGGGGGTGAGGGCCCGGCGGGAGGTCGGTGATGGAGGGGACGCGGCCCATCCACGAGTTCGTGGTGAAGGTGCACGGCCTGTGCAACCTCGCCTGCTCGTACTGCTACGTCTACGAACTCCGCGACAGCAGTTGGCAGCGCAAGCCCGCCGTGCTCTCGCGTGCCCTCGCCGAGCGCCTGGCCACACGGATAGCCGAGCACGCCGAGCGTCACCGGCTGCCGTCCGTCCGGGTCGTCCTGCACGGCGGTGAGCCCCTGCTGGCGGGACGGCGACGGGTCGAGCACCTGCTGCAATCGGTGCGCGAGGCGGCGCACGGAATCACGTCCGTGGAATTTGCCGCACAGACCAACGGGACGCTGCTGAACCCTGGTTGGATGGACCTGTTCCGCCGCTACGGTGTGCGCGTGGGGGTGAGCCTCGACGGAGGCAGGGACGCCAGCGACCGCCACCGGCGCACACGTGGGGGGCAGAGCAGCCACGTTGCTGCCGAGAGGGGGATCGGGCTGTTGCGGCGCGCGGAGAACGCCGGCTTATACGGCGGCCTGCTGTGTACGGTCGACCTCGCCAATGAACCCCTCGGCGTCTACGAGTCGCTGCTGAGCCACCGGCCCCCGGTCATCGACCTGCTGCTCCCGCACGCGACCTGGGAGTTCCCGCCGCCGGGCCACGACCCCGCGACGGCCCCCTACGGCCGGTGGCTGCTCGCGGTCTTCGACCGCTGGTACGCGGCGCCGGTCCGTGAGACCCGGATCCGGATGTTCGAGACGATCATGGATCTGGTGCTCGGCGGCAGGGCGACGGCCGAGGCCGTCGGGCTCGACCGCCCGCCGTTCGTGGTCGTCGACACCGATGGGTCGATCGAACAGCCGGACTCGCTCAAGGCGGCGTACGAGGGCGCCACCGCCATGGGCCTGGACATCGGTGCGGACGACTTCGACACCGCCGCCGACCATCCGCTGCTGCGGGAGCAGGGCCGCGGGCTGAGCTCCCTCTCCCCGCAGTGCCGGGCCTGCGACGTGGTGCGGCTGTGCGGGGGCGGGCTGCGGGCGCACCGCTACCGCCCCTCGAACGGGTTCGCCAATCCGAGCGTCTACTGCGCCGATCTGAAACTGCTGACCGAGCACATCAGGGACCGGGTGACCGCCGACGTCCGCGCTCTGATCGGAGGGGCGTCATGAGCGCCCCTCCACCGTCCGCCGGGATGGCCGAACGGTCCATGGCGGGTACCCGTCCGGATGAACCTCCGGCGCACCGCGCCGGTGGTCGCGCGCCCCGCCGCCCCCGCGGCCGGCCGGGCCGCCCGCCGGGTGCGTTCCCCTTGTCCCCGCAGCGCACGGGCACGCCGAGCAGGCTCCCCGACGGACGGTGCGGAAAGCCTGATCAGGAAGGGGTGACGGTCCCGATGCGCGCCCGTCTGCGGTGCCCGGATGTGGTATTTATCCGCTATTGCTCGAATAGTGATGCCTACGGCGAGCCGTTGGCCCCTATCGAGTCGTCCCCGCTGCCGCGCTCGTTGCGGGGCGTCCCGACACGCGCGACGGAGTCACCATGAGCCGGTTCTACATGAGCCATATCCGCGGGGTCGACGACGAGTGGACGGCGACCTTATTCCGGGACCTCCGCAACGCGGTCGCCGCCCGGACCGGTGAGTCGCCCGAGTCGGTCGGGGTGTGCGGCACACCCCGGTCACCCGAGGCCACGGTGGAGCGCATGCGCGGTGCGACCACCATGGTGGCGCTGTACGCACCGGCGTATTTCGGCCAGTCCTACTGCGCCACCGAATGGTCCTACTTCGAGCACCGGGCCGAGGTGCTGTGGTCCCGGACGGGACGCAGCGCGGACGCCATCATCCCGGTGGTCTGGGCGCCGGCCACCGAGCCGCTGCCGCCCGTCGTCCGGCGGAAGGGTCCGCTGACCGCCGACTCGACCGCCTACGCCCGTGAAGGACTGCTCCACCTCCTGCGCCTGAAGGCCCGGTACGCCGAGGACTACCGGCTCGTGGTGGCGGCCCTCGCGGACCGGGTGGCGGCCGCCCTCGGGCAGCACCTCCCGGACGCCGCCGGTTTCGACGCCACCGGCAGGCGGCAGGGCGCACCGCCGCTCCCGCCGTACCCGGGACACCAGACGGTGAGCTTCGTCGTGGCCGCCGCGGCCGCCGACGACCTGCCGGGCGAGCGGACCGCCCGCGAGTACTACGGCACCACGCCCGTCGACTGGTCCCCGTACGCACCCGGGCGGCCCGGTGAGCTGGCCTCCCTGCTCTGCGACACGGCGGCGGAACTGGACCTCGCCCCCGACGTCCTGGCGCTCGAGGAGAGCACCGTGGAACAGGTGGGCTCAGGACCGCGGCCGGAGGAACTGGTCGTCCTGCTGGTCGACGCCTGGGCGGCCAAGGCGGAGCGGCAGCAGCGCCTGCTGACCTCGCTCGACGCGGCCGTGCCCGAGGGCACCGCCGTGCTGGAACCGCGCAACCAGGACGACACCCAGTCGTGGCAGCACGCCGAGGACCTGGACGCCGCCCTCGACGAGGTGCTGCCCACGCTGCGCGGCCAGGCCACGGAACTGGAGCGCTGGGGACTGCCCGACGAGGAGAAGTTCACCGCGGCGCTCCGCAAGGCCCTGGTCCGCGCCCAGAACGACGCCATGAAGTCCGCACAGGTCGCTCAGCGCCTGCCCACGCCCACAGGTGGCCTCGACTCGTTCCCCCTGCTCGGAAGGTCTTCCTCATGACGCACGACTCGGGCGGTCCCGGCGCCCAGGGGCCCGGCACCGTAGTGACGTTCTACTCGTTCAAGGGCGGTACGGGCCGCACCATGGCCATGGCGAACGTCGCCTGGATCCTGGCCACGAACGGCAAACGGGTCCTGGTCATGGACTGGGACCTGGAGGCGCCGGGTCTGCACCGTTACTTCGCCCCCTTCCTGCGGGACCCCGAACTGAGCTCCACGCCGGGCGTGATCGACCTCGTCCGCGAATTCGAGCGGATGAGCCCGCACCTGACGGACGGCCTGCGGACGTACGCACGCGTCGACCGTCACGCGCACTCGCTGGAGTGCTCCTTCCCCGGCGGCGGCTTCATCGAGTTCGTCTCCTCGGGCCGCCGCACCCCGGAGTACTCCGAGAACGTCAACACCTACGACTGGCGCGGCTTCTACGAGAACCGGAACGGGAAGGCGTTCCTGCACGCCCTGCGCGAGGACATGCAGGCGGGCTACGACTACGCGCTGATCGACAGCCGTACGGGCTTCAGCGACACCTCGGGCATCACCACGCTCCTGCTGCCCGACGTCCTCGTGAACTGCTTCACCTTCAACGTCCAGTCGGTCGACGGCGGCGCGAACGTCGCGCGCGACGTCCGCAGGTTCGCCCCCCACGTGACGATCCTGCCGGTCCCGATGCGCGTCGACCCCGCCGAGCAGGACCGGCTCGACACCGCCCGGCAGCACGCGCGCAGCCGCTTCCAGGAGTTCCTCGACGAATCCGCGCACCCGGACCCGGACCGGTACTGGGGTGACATCGAGATCCCCTACCGCCCCTACTACGCCTACGAAGAGGTCCTGGCGACCCTGAAGGACCCGATCCGCAACCAGGGCACGCTGCTCGCCGCCTACGAACGCCTCACGTCCGTCATCACGCGCGGCGAGGTGACCGCGATCGGGCACATGGCGGAGGAGCAGCGGGCGTCCCTGGTCAAGCGGTTCGACCGGGTGCCCGTGGCCGGAGCGGCCACCCCGCGGGTCCGCATCGACCACGCCCTGCGCGACCGGCTGTGGGCCGAGTGGATCGCCGACCAGCTCAAGGCGGCGGGCGTGGCGGTGACACTGCGCCCCAGCAGCGCCACCGCGCTGGCGCCCGTCCCCGCGACCGCCGCGGACACCGTCCTGGCGCTGCTGTCACCGGACTTCGTGAACACCAACGTCGCCGAGGAACTGGTCACCCTGGTCGAGGCCGCCGACCGTCGCGGCGACGGTCCGCGGATCCTGGGCCTGCGGACCCGCGAGTTCCAGACCCCGACGGCGCTGGCGAGCCTCCCCGGGTTCTCCCTGGTCGGGATGACGGCCGCGACGGCGCTGGAGCGGGTGACCGCGCTCATCGGGGTGCCGGCCCTCAACGAGCCCGTGGCGGGCCGCACCCGGTACCCGGGCGAAGCCCCCTCGACGTTCAAGGCCCCGCCCCGGTACAACCTGTTCACCGGCCGGGACCAGGAGCTGGACAAGTTCTGGGACGACCTCGGCCAGGACTCCCTGGACGACGTGCACACGCCGGCTGACCGCCTTTTCCTCTACGGGCTCGGCGGCATGGGCAAGACGCAGATCGCCCTGGAGTACGTCCACCGCTTCGGTGCCCAGTACGACCTGGTGCACTGGATCCCGGCGGAGCAGACCGACCTGATCCCGCAGAGCCTGGCGAACCTGGGCGTCCAGCTGGGCGTCCAGGGCGAGACCGCCGAGGACCTGGCCATGGCGACCCTGGCCGAGCTGGAGAGCGGCAGGCGGGGCAAGTGGCTGCTGGTCTACGACAACGCGGCGAACGACGAGGAGACCCGCCAGAGCGGCCGCCGGCTCGAGGACTACCTGCCCTCCAACGGGCCGGGGCACGTCATCATCACCGCACGGGAGTCCGACAGCGGCCCCGCCACCGTCGAAGTGGGCGTCTTCCGGCGGGCGGAGAGCGTCGCGCTGCTCCGGCGCCGCGTGGAGAACCTGACCCGTCAGGACGCGGACCGGATCGCCGAGGAACTCGGCGACCTGCCCATGGCCGTGGAACTCGCCGCGGCGTGGCTCCGGGAAACCGGGATGCCGGTGGACACCTACCTGGAACAGGTGCGCAGCCGCGTCGGTGAAGTGCTGAGCGCCGGCCCCGCGGGGGAGTTCGAGCGGCAGACCCAACTGCCCGCCGTCTGGCGGCTGTCCGTGGAGCGGCTGCGCGCGGAGCGGCCCGCGGCGGTCCGCCTGCTGGAACTGTGCTCGTTCTTCTCACCCGAGCCGATCGCGGACTCGCTGCTCTACAGCGACGGCATGCGGAACGAGCTGGCCCAGTCCGACTCCGCGCTCCGCGACCCGATGATCATGGGCTACCTCATCCGCGATCTGAGCAGGTACGCCCTCGCCCGCCTGGAGGGACGCTCGCTGCAGGTGCACCGGCTCCTGCAGGCCCTCGTCCGCGAGTGGATGGCGGTGGACCCCGACGCCCTGGCGCGTACCCGGAGCCAGGCCCACCTCGTGCTGGCCAGCGCGCTCCCCTCGCCCTCGCAGGGGGAGGACCACCCTGCGTCGCTCCAGCGTTTCGCGGAGCTCCGCCCGCACCTCGAACCGTCCGGAGCCATCGAGAGCGTCGACCCGCAGGTCGGCGAGTGGGTGGTGAGCCAGGTCCGCAACCTGTGGCTGGTCAAGGACCACCTGGCGGCGATCGGTCTGGGGCGCCGGGCCCTGGACGCGTGGACCGCGAACCGTGGTGCCGACGACCCGCTCACCCTGCGCCTGGCGGCTCAGCTGGCCAACCCACTCCGTTCGATGGGCCGTTACGCCGAGGCCTTCGAACTGGACTCGGACACCCTGCGCAGGCAGCGTGAGCACCCGGCGCTGGGCCTCGCCCACCCGCACACCCTCATCACCGCCCGCAACGTCGGCGCCGACCTGAACGGTCTGGGCCGCTACGCGGAGGCCTGCGAGTCCGACGCGGACACCCTGGACCGGTACCGCCGGTCGGTGGGGAACGACCACCCGGACACGCTCCGCGCCATCAACAACTACGGCGTGTCGCTGAACCTCATCGGACGCCCCCGTGAGGCACTGGCACTCGCCGAGGAGGCCTACCAGACGGCCCGTCAGGTGCTGGGGGTCAGGAGCCCCGCCTGCTCGCGCTACGCGCTCGGTGCCGCGCTGGACCGCCGGGAGATGGGCGACTACCAGGGCTCGCTCGAACTGCTGCTGGAGACCAGGCAGCACTACGTCGCCCTGTCCGGGGAGCACTCTCCCGAGGTGATGCGCACCGACGCCTCGCTCTCCGTCACCCGTCGCCGGCTCGGCGAGTTCCGGGCGGCGGAGGCCCTGTCCCGCACGACGTACGACCAGTACCGGCGCCGGTACGGCGAGCGGCACCCGGAGACGCTGGCCTGCGCGGCGAACCTCAGTTGCGACCTGCTCGCGCTGGCCGGCACGCAGAGCGACCCGTCCTTCGACGAGGGCCGGGAGATCGCCGAACGGAACCACGCGAACTACCACACGACGCTGGGCGCCGAGCACCCGTTCACGCTCGCCGCGGCCACCAACCTGATCATCGCCCGCAGGCTGGGCGGCGAACCGCTGGCCGCCCTCGACCTGGGCCGCCCGACGCTCGCCGCGCTCGAACGGCGCGTGAGCGGCGGCCATCCGGCGGCGGTCGCCTGCCGGGCCGACGTGGCGGGGGTCCTCGCCCAGCTGGAGCGGCACGACGAGGCGGTGGCGGAGGACGAGCGCGCGCACCGGGAGTTCCTGTCCCTCTTCGGCGACCGGCACCCCCGCGTGCTCTGCGGTGAGTACAACCTCGCGGTCGACCGGATGCGCGTCGGCGACCCCGGAGCGGAGGACCGGGTGCGGGAGATCACGCGCCGGTCCGCCGCCCGGTTCGGGGACACGCATCCCACGACCGTCGCCATGAGGGAACAGCGGCGCATCGACTTCGAGTTGGAGATGCCGCCGATCTGACCCGGCGGCCGGACCGCCGCCACGACGAGCCGCTCCCGGATCCCGGGGGCGGCTCGTCGTCAGTTGCGGCCCGCGTAGCGGCGCACGAAGGTGCGTATGGTGCGGTTCATCTCCTCCTCGTGCGGGCGGGGCAGCCCCTGCAGCCGCGGCAGCGGGTCGGGCGCGGTGCCGACCAGGTCGCCGTCCACCACGAAGAGGAAGAGCACACCCGCCGGGAACTCCTCGCCGAGCCGCGCCACGAGGTCGGGGTCCGGGGGATGCGGCACGATCACCACCACCGGGCCGAAGTCGTGCTCGTGCTGCAGCAGGGTCTCCAGGTCGTGGACGTCGACCTCGGTCAGGTGGTCCCGGACGCCGGCGATGAGGCTCTCCGCGACGCCGGAACCCACGTCGATGGGCACGACGAAGTGGTCCCAGGCCACGGGCTGTCCGCTGGCGCGGTGGACGAAGCGCCGGGCCGTCTCGGTGGAGTGTGCGGGCAGCACCGCGGCCCGCGGGGCGGCCGGGGCCGTGAGCACCTCGTTGATGCGCCGGGAGTCCGATGCGGGGACCCGGGCATGGGTGACGCTGAGTTCGATCACCTCGCGCGATCCGGAGGTCGCCTGGAGCGGCAGGAGTTCGGTGAGGGCCGCGCGCAGCGGATCGTCCTGGGGCTCACTGCGGCGTTCCGTGAGCAGCCCCTCGGCGACGCGGTGGTGCATCAGGGGCAGCAGGATCTCCCGCGAGACACCGAGCCGGTCCCCGGCACGGCTCAGGACGGGCCCGTCGACCTCGCGCAGGTGCTGGACGACCCGCTGGTGCACCCGGTCCTCGTTGACCTGGGCCCGCATCAGCTCCAGTTGGGGAGTGATGTCCCTGACGACGTCGGCGAGGTCCCCGTCGACGGGCCAGTCGATGTTCTGCCGCCGGGTGGGACTGAGCGAACCGAGCCTGCTGGCCTCCAGGCCCTCCCGGTCGACCTCGGGGAGCAGTACGAGGATGATCGGGAAGCCGTCGTGCCGGTTGCGCAGCTCCGCCATGGCCAGCTCGTTCTGGACGTGCGGTGACTCGACGGCGTGCGGCGATGCGAGCAGCACCATGCCGTGGGCGTTGCCCATGCCGTCGGAGATGGCCTCCATCCAGTCCTGGCCCGGCACCAGGGTCTGCCTGTCGATCACGATCGGTTCGCAGCCGGCGGCCTCGAGGAGGCCGATCACCGATCTCCTGGCCGGCCAGCAGGTGCAGGTGCAGCCGGGCGGTTCGCTGCGGCTGAGGAAGACCAGCGGGCGCGAGGACGTCCCGTTCATGCGCCCGGCCGCCATCGGGGGTCGGTGCTCTCCCACAGGCTCAGCCAGTGGGTCGCACCGGGGGCCACGGTGATCGCGTACCCGCCGGCCGACGGGCGTACGGTGAGCGGCCACGGCTCCCCCGCGGCGGCACCGAGCGTCGCGATCCCGACCAGCTCGGGCCCGTCGGGCGGCGCCGGTACGGTGACCGCGACCGGCGCGTCGCCGGCGTTGCCCAGGCACAGGACGGCCTCGCTGCCGTGGCGCCGCCACAACGCCGTCACCCCTGGCAGCGGTTCGGGCAGCGCCGCGTCGACGGAGCCGTGGACCAGGGCCTGCTGCCGTGCCCGGACGGAGAGCAGGACGCGCAGCGCCTCCGCCCGGTGCCCCGTGGCCGTCAGCAGACCGGCGGGGACCTCGTGGCAGCCGGGCAGGGCCAGCAGGACCCCCGGATCGGCCGGCGGCCGCTCCGGGAGCACCCAGGCCGTGCCCGGCGGGACCGTCCAGGCCCCGGGTCGCGGGAGCGGCGGAGGGCCCACGGTCAGATGGACGGCGCTTCGCGGGGCCGCTTCCTCCGGCCCGCCGGTGGGCGACGTTCCGGCGGTGCCGATCAGGCCCGCGCCGGTGTAGGCGTCCGTCAGGTGCCGCAGGTCGTCCAGCAGGTGGGCGGGCCAGGCCGCCAGGTCCTCCAGCAGCAGTGCGTCGACGTGGGCGTCGAGGAGACGTCGCGCGTCGAGCAGGACGTCGGCGGGCGCGGCTTCCGGTGGGGGCGCGGGAAGGCCGGCGACGACGCGCAGTCCGGCCTCCCCGGCCCGTTCGACCACGAGGTCCGTGCGACGGGAGTCCTGCGGGTGCGGCCCGGAGAGCCGGATGTGACCGATGCCGCAGCGGCGGGCGGCACGCAGCACGTCCTCGGGCGGTGCCTCCGGTCCGGGGCCGGGAAGCGCGACGCCGACCGACGCGCGCAGCCAGGTGGGCCCCGGCCCCGGCGCCTGCGACGCGGAAGCGGTCGTGGCGGCGGGGTGGGGCAGGACGAGGTGCACCCTGCCGTCCTCGGACCGTATCTCGACCGGGCCGCCGGTTCCGGTGAGCATCAGGCGGCCCCGGCCGGCCGCGAACACCTCGCGCACCTGGAACGGCAGCCGGGCGCCGGGGAGCGGCGCGGAGCCGGGGTCCTCCGGGTCGCCGGCCGCGGGACGGCGCAGCCGCAGCAGGTGGCGTCCCCCGTCCGCGGCGACCACCGTGGCGTCGGAGGAGGAGACGGCCAGTGAGGTGGCCGGCCGGGGCAGCCGGCCGAGCGGCACCGGATCGCGCGCGTCGTCCTCCGGGCTCCGGGCCAGCCACACCCGGCCGTCCTCGGTGGCCCAGACGACGTCCCCGGTCAGCGGGTCGCCCGCGAGCGCGGTCACCGGGGACCCCCCGGTGGCGAACCGGCGGGAGACCATGCCGTTCCCGGGAGCGGCGTGACGTGCCACGACCCTTCCCTCGGCGTCCGCGACCGCGATCAGGGCCGCCGAGACCGAGGTCCACAGGTGGGTGACGTCGGCGGGGTGATCGAGGGTCAGCACCACGCGCCGCGGATCGCCGTCGTCCAGCAGGTGCACCTTCCGGCCCTCCGCCACGCACAGGACGGCCGGACCGCTGCCCGGCCCGCCCGGCGCCGCCCAGCCCAGTGCCGTCGGCGCCGGGGACCACGGATGGGCGGTCACCTCGCCCGAGGCGTCGAGGGCCGCTCCGACCACCTGGAGCCCGGAGCCCCCGGCCGCGGCCGCCCTCGGCGGCCCCGCGTCGGCGACCGCGAGCAGGTCGGGGGGCACCGGGAGGTCCGCGACCAGCACCCGTCCGGCCGCGTCGACCCGGATCTCGGTACGGCCCGCCGCGCTGACCGCGAGCGCTCCGTGCTCCCCGGCCCAGACGCAGCGCACCACGTCCCCCAGTTCGGCCCGGGCGCCGTCCAGGCTGCCGTCGAGCCGGGCCGCGGCCACCACGTCCAGGGGCGCGGCGGCCCGTCTGCGGTCGTGCAGGTCCAGTTCGTGCCAGGCCGCTCCGGGGAGGGCGGCGCGCAGGCGCAGCCTGACCCGGGCGGCCCCGCTCACCTGGCACACCTGGGCGTCGCGTTCCGGAGGTCTGGTCAGCACGATGCCGCCGGGCTCGGCCCGGATCCCGACGTCGACGTCACGGTGGACCATCCGGCGGACGGCCGTCACCTCCTCAGGGAGCAGGCCCGCCGCGGCGGGCGTCAGCTCCAGGCCCAGGCGCTCGGCCGCGGCGATGCGCAGGCGCCTCGCGGGTGCCGAGTCCCGTACGGCGTCGGGCAGTCGGGGCAGGTGACGGATCGCCCACCGGCCGGCCTCCAGCGCCTCGGGGCCGTCGGAGAGCACCTGGGCGAGGAAGGGTTCGAGCTCCCGCCGGATGTCGCCCTCCGCCGGCACCGCCTGCGCCGTGCCGGCCCACAGGAGGGTCTCGAAGGTGCGCACCGCCAGCGGCGCGTCGTGGTGGGCGCGTTCGGTGAAGCTGCGGACGGAGGCCAGCAGGGCGCGGTCGTTGGTGGCGAGGTCCCGGCGCAGGACCGCGGCCACCGCGGGGTCGAGCACCATGGTCAGGCCGCCTGCGGCCTCGACCAGGGGCGAGAACCACAGCTGGGCCTCCAGCCCGGCGCTGCTGCGCGGCACGAACCGCAGGCGCGCGGCACGCACGACGTACGGTTCGGCCTGCGCCGCCAGGCTCAGCGACTGGGCCAGCCGGACCACGTCCGGTTCCTCCTGGCGCTGTTCGTGGATCAGCCTGGCCGCGGAGGTCCGTCCGCCGGCCGCCGTCACCATGCCTGCCTCCGGCGGCGCAGCCGTCTGATCTGGGAGCGCGCCGACCACACCGAGGTACGGCGGTCCAGCGGGACGAGGGCCACCAACCGGCGGACGGCGGGCGGGTAGACGTCCGGACTGAACGGGGTCAGGCAGGTCACCGGGTGGCCGGCGTGCTTCAGCCGGCCGAGGAAGGCCAGCCAGTCGGCCGGTGACGCCTGGTTGCGCACCGCCACCGGAGGGCGCAGCCGGCCGAGGTCGGACACGAGCAGCACCGGAGTGCCGGGTGCCGGGCGGACCGCCGCACCCCAGGTGCGGCCGCCGTCCGCGCTGGCGCCCTGGGGCAGCCGGAAGTCGAGTATCCGCAGCTGGTCGGGGGCGAGTACCTGCCGCGCCAGCCGGGCGACCCACTGGTGGTCGTGGCGGAACGGCCGCATGGAAGGGCTCCGGTCCAGCAGCACGTGCAGCCCCGCCCGGGTGGTGGGGCGGGGCCGGTAGGGGAGGCGAAGGCCGGACGACGGCCTGCCACCCAGGCGCCGGACCATCAGGTCGATCAGCCTGCGGTGGTCCAGCTCCCTGCCGAGTGCCTCGGTGGCCGCCACCGTGAGCATGATCGCCTGCTGGGTGCGCGGATTCCACGGCGGCGACGGCGGCTGCTCGCTGACCTCCCCGCGGTCGGCGAAGAGCGGCTCCTCGGGACCCGCCGGCTCACCGGCCGGTCGCCCGGGTCCGGGCGGGGTCCGCGGAGGGGCGAAGGTGATGACCGACCGGCCCGCGGGGTCGGCGCCGGTGGCGGTCCGCGGGGACGGCTCCGGCACGCCGCCGCCGTCCCCGGGCACCGTGCGGCCGACGGGACGGGCCGGCGGCGCGGGTTCGGTGCCCGGCCGGGGTTCCGTCGCCGGGGCGTCCGGTTCCGGGGGCCGGGGTCCGGAGCCGGGCAGACCCATGGCGCGCACCAGGGAGAGGACGCCGGCGGGGTCGGCGATGCCCAGCGCGGCGGCGGCGCGCACGACGTCGCCGGCGTGCACCGGACCGCGGCTCACGCGTAGGCCGTCGGCTCGTAGGTGTCCTTGACCATGGCGAACCGCGCGACGCTGCGCCACAGTTCGGAATCGGCGGTCAGCCCCATCTCGTGGCACGCCCGCAGCGTGTCCAGGTATTCCGCGGTGCTCGCCGCCGCGAGACGTCCCGTACCGGAGCCCTGGGCGAGGAAGAGGTCGGCCACCTCGGCGCCGAGTTCCGGATCGAAGTCCGATCCCATGTGCAGCCGGGCGACCTCCAGCAGGTGGGCGCGCCCGGGGACCTGCAGCCGCAGCGGGATGCAGCGCCGCCGGAACGCGGCCGACAACTCGCGTTCCTCGTTGCTGGTGATGACGACCAGCGGCGGCCCGATCTCGGGGCGCACCGTGACCCGGGAGCGGTCCGGGCCCTCGAAGCGCAGGTTGTCCAGTGGGTCGAGGAGCGCGTTGGGGAGGTCGGGGTCCGCCTTGTCGATCTCGTCGATGAGGACCACGGCGGGACGGTCGCGCAGACCGTCGGGCGCCGCGTCGTCCTGGGCGGGGTCCAGTGCCTTCCACAACGGGCCGGGCCGGTGGTACGGCTGGTCGCCGGGCGAGCCGAGCTTGCCCCGGGAGGCGTCGTTGAGCTGACGGAACGCCTCCTCGCGCCAGAGCAGATCGGGTGCCTCCGTGCGGGCGGTGACGACCTCCGCGTAGAAGCGGTAGCGCAGGACGCGTGCCACGTTGGGGGCGAGCGTGGACTTGCCCGAACCGGGCGGGCCGAGGACGAGCAGCGGACGGCGCGTCACCAGCGCGACGTTGACGGCGAGCACCGTGTCCTCGTCGAACAGGTACACCTGGTCGTCCTGACGCCCCGAGGATGCGTCGGCGCCGGTCTCCCCGACGGCGCCGGGCGCCTGCGGGTCGAAGACCTTGGTGTACCGCATGTGCCCCCCGAGAACGTCATGCCACCACACGCTGTGGCGCCACTGTAACGGACCGCGTCGCGGCTGATCTACAGGCCGGGAGGCCCTCCCGGGGGGCCCGGCGGCGCGAGCACGCGCACGTCGGCGCGCCCGACGCGCGGGGCGCGGACGGCGTCGTCTCCGCCCCGCGGAGCGGCGGTCACCAGGTCGATCCTCCGCAGCCAGGGCGCACGCTGAAGCGGGCTCAGGTCCAGGGACGGGAGCCAGGGCGCGATGGTCAGGAACATCACCGGGGAGGCGCCGAGGGAGGTCAGGTCGTGCAGCCGGGGGCAGTTCGACAGGCGCAGCGACCGGAGCGCGGCGCAGCGGCTCAGGTCCGGCACCGCGGTCATCTCCGGGTGGTCCAGGATCACCAGGCTCCGCAGTCCGGGGATCCCGGGCAGCACGGCCTCCAGTTCCCCGAGCGGCCCCTGGCACCAGACGTCGGGCGCGGCGTCCCGCCCCGCGGCCAGGCCCGCGAGTTCCTCCGCGGACCGTACGACGACGGGACCGGTGGCCCGCATCCCCGGCGTCGCCGATGCCGTCAGGCGCCGGCCGGTGGCACCGTGTTCGAGGAGGCCGGGGACGTCCGGGAGCGACTTGCGGACCGCGCTCAGCTCGGCGACCAGGCGGGCGAGCCCGGCGGACCCCGTCCGTTCGAGGTGCTCGGCGAGGATCCGGTCGCCGTCGGGGCCGGGGTGGGTGGCCAGGTGCTCCGCCGCGAGGTACTGGCGTACGGACTCGCCGGCGAAGGCGATCGTCGCGGGAGCCGGCGCGTACAGGATGCCCGCCTCGTCGGCCAGTTGCGACAGCAGCCGGGCGGGGGGAACGCTGCCGGTGAGGCCCGGCGCGCTGAGTCCGTACAGCGCGTCGAGCGCGGTGTCGGCCGGGAGCGGGGCGTCGCCGGACCCGAGCGTGGCGGCGGCCAGGCCGCCGGCCGCCGCCCGCAGGACGCTGTCGCGCACCCTGGTGCGCGCGTTGGCGGCCTCCCGGTCGGGGCGCCAGACGGCGGCCACCGCGGCGCGCAGCAGATCCATGCGGTCCGGCCCGCGGTCTCCGGCGGCCCGGGCCGCGTGCCGGACCGCGACCGCGGCGGACGGCCAGCGCGCGGCGTCGGCGAGCAGCGGGTCGTCGGCCAGGGCCGTGAGCGCGGACCTGCCGCCGGGGGCGCCGGCGAGAGGATCGCCCCCGGCGAGGAGGGCTTCGCGTTCCGCGGGGTCGAGGGGGTCGAGGAGGACCGGGGTGAAGACACCGTCGATCCGGTGCCAGGGCACCGAACTGCCGTTGGCCTCCACCAGGATCACGGCGTCGGGGTAGTGCTCGGCCGTGCGCAGCAGCCATTCCCAGGCCGCGGGGCGCATGTGGACCGGCGCGCGGTCCAGGCCGTGGACGGCCAGCAGCGCGCGCCCGCCGCGCAGTTGCCGGGCGGTCCAGCCCGCGGGCTCCCGGGCGGCCAGCGAGGGGGCGGCCGCCTGGACGATCCCGTCGGGGGAGGGCAGTCCGCCGGTGTCCGCCCGCAGGGTGAACGCCACCTGGCAGCCCCAGGGCGCTCCGCTCGGGCCGGCCGTGACGCGGTCCGCCAGGTGCCCGAGCACGGCGCTGCGCCCGGAACCCGCCGGGCCGACCAGCAACAGCCGCCGGCCCGCGGCCGCCGGCTCCCCGGACGGGGTGTGCCGTCGCGACGGACCGTCCTGCCAGCTCAGTCGCCGGCCCAGTGGGCGCCCGCCGGTGAGTCCGGGCGCGGTGCCGGTCAGCTGGCCGCGGTACAGGCCGGTGAACCGGGTGTCGTCCGAGGTCAGGGCCGGGGGAAGTTCGGCGGGGATGTCCTGCGGGG
>NZ_JARAVK010000172.1:0-19818 GCF_033792765.1 Streptomyces sp. PA03-6a
CTCCAGCAGATCGCGGAGAAGAAGCGCACCCTCAACCAGCAGAAGGCGGAGGCCGCGAGCAAGCTCAACGAGCTCGACGAGACCCGCACCGAACTGGGCAAGAAGAAGAAGGAAGTCCAGGCGAAGCTCGCCGAGGCGCAGAAGCTCCTCAACTCGCTGACCGCCTCCCAGCGCGCTTCCCTCACCGCCGCGGAGAACCGGGCCAACCGCTCCAACGAGCGCGTCGACCTGGGCAACGTCCCGCCGGCCTCCTCGCTCGCCGCCGCCGCCCTCTCGGCCGCCCAGAGCAAGATCGGTTCGCCGTACGTCTACGGCGCCACCGGCCCGAGCTCCTTCGACTGCTCCGGCCTCACCTCCTGGGCCTACGCCCAGGCCGGCGCCTCGATACCGCGCACCTCCCAGTCCCAGGCCAACGCGGGCACGCGCCTGTCGATGAGCCAGCTCGCGCCCGGCGACCTCGTCATCTTCTACGGCGACCAGCACCACGTGGCCCTGTACGCGGGCAACGGCATGGTCCTGCACGCGCCGCGCACGGGCACGGTCGTGCGCTACGAGTCCATCAACAACATGCCGTTCCAGTTCGGCGTCCGGATCTGACCGGAAGCGCCGACGCCCGTTGAACCTATCGGGTGATCTCGTACGGTGACGGTCCGGCGGTGACCTGCGCAAGCGGAGTCCCGCCCGGCCGCCCGGCGGTACCCGGTCTTTGAACTCCCCGTGTCCGGCTGACTACTGTCAGCCGACGTGCCATCTCATCGACGCATCCCGCAGCCCGGCCGGGCCCCGCGTACCTCCAGGGCCACGGTCCTGACGGCGGCGGCCACGGCCGCCGCCGCGATGGCGGGCGCGGCCGGCACCGCGCAGACGGCCGCCGCCGACCCGGCGGACACCCCCGTCGATGTCGCGGCCCGCATCGACCACCTCTACACCCAGGCCGAACGGGCCACCGAGCAGTTCAACGCCGCCCGTGAGAACACCCAGCGGCTCCGGCGCGAGGTGGAGGTGCTCCAGGACCGGGCCGCGCGCGGCCAGGAGCGGGTCAACCGGCTCCGCGACGACCTCGGTACGTTCGCCGGGGCCCAGTACCGCGGCGGGGGAGTGGACCCCACCCTCGCCCTGCTGCTCTCCGCCGACCCCGCGACCTACCTCGACCGGGCCGCCACCCTCGACCGGATCAGCAGCCGTGGCGACGCGCGGCTGGGCGAACTCCGCTCCGCCCAGCGGTTCCTGGACCAGGAGCGCTCCCGGGCCACCGAACGCCTCGGCGAACTCGAGCGGGCCCGCACCAGCCTCACGGCCCGCAAGAAGGCCGTGCAGCGCAAGCTGATGGCGGCCGCCCGCCTGGTCAACTCCCTCTCCCCGGAGGACCGGGCCCGGCTCGCCCGCCGCCTGGAGGCCCGTGCCTCCCGTTCCGGCCGGATGGTCGACATCCCCGACCTCGGCCCCCTGTCCGTACGTGCCGCGACGGCCGTCGCCGCCGCGCGCTCGGCCGTCGGCGCCCCCTACGTGTGGGGTGCCACCGGCCCCGGCTCCTTCGACTGCTCCGGCCTGATGGTCTGGGCGTACCGCCAGGCCGGCGTGGGCCTGCCCCGCACCTCCCAGGCCCAGCTGAACGCCGGGCACCACGTGCCGCTCGGCCAGGCCCGCCCCGGCGACCTGGTCATCTACCGCGGCGACGCCAGTCACGTCGCCATGTACGTCGGCGACGGCCAGGTCATCCACGCCCCCTACCCCGGTGCCCGGGTCCGCTACGACCCCGTCGCCATGCTGCCGATCTCGGCGGTGACCCGGCCCACGTGACCGCCCCCGCCCAGACCGTACGATCGGCGGCGTGGCCCTCTTCCGCTCGCCGACCCGCGCCGTGGCCGCCGCGCTGTGCTGCGCGGCGGTGCTGCTCGCGGGCTGCGGACCCGCGGGCGACGGGACGGCGGAGCGCGGGGGGCCCGGGGACCCGGTCGTCCGGCAGCTGCTGGAACGGCGGGCCGACGCGGTCCTGGGGCACGACGAGAAGGCGTACCTGGCCGATGTGACGCCCGCCCGGCACGCCGCCGAGCGCCAGGTCTTCCGCAACCTGGAGGAGCTCCCGCTCGCCTCCTGGTCGTACCGGCTGGTCTCCACCGAGGGCGCGGACCCGGTGACCGTCCGCGTCCAGCTGCGCTACCGCCTGGGGGGCTACGACAGCACCCCGGTCACCACCGACGAGTCCCTGCTGCTGCGCGCGGACGGCACCGGACGCTGGCGGGTGGCCGGCGACGGCGACCCGGGCGGCCTGCTGTGGGAACAGGGCCCGCTGCACGTCGTCCGCGGCAGCCACAGCCTCGTCCTCGGCACCGGCGACCGAACCGAACTGGCCGGGTACGCCACCGACGCGGACCGGGCCGTCCCGCAGGTGCGGCGGGCCTGGGGCGGGCAGGGCTGGACCGGGCGGGTGGTGCTGGAAGTGCCGTCCTCGCTGCGGCGGATGGGACAGCTCCTGGACGCCCCGGCGCAGACGTACGCGGGCGTCGCGGCCGTCACCACCGGGGAGGTCGGCGGCAGCGGGACCGCGCCCGCCGGACGCGTCATCGTCAACCCCGAGGCCTTCGCGGGGCTGTCGGCCTTCGGCCGCCAGGTCGTGCTCACCCACGAGACCACCCACGTCGCCACGCGCGCCGCGACCACCTCCCGCACCCCGCTGTGGCTCTCCGAGGGCTTCGCCGACTGGGTCGCCTACCGGGACTCCGGTCGTACGGCGGCGAGCCTGGCACCCGAACTGCGCCGGGACGTCACGGCCTCGGGGCCGCCCGGGCACCTCCCCGCGGACGCCGACTTCGCGCCCGGCGCGCCCGCGCAGGCCCAGGCGTACGAGGGCGCCTGGCTGGCCTGCCGGCTCATCGCCGACACCTGGGGCGCCGACCGGCTGGTCGCGCTGTACCGTTCCGGTGCGGATCTGCGCGGCACGCTCGGCATCGACGAGGACACCCTCACCGAGCGCTGGCGGGCCTACGTCGAGGGGGAGTTGGGATGAGCGCCACGGACGGGGACTTCACGCCGGAGGAGACCGCGCGCGGCAGGGCGCTGCGCCGCGCGCAACTGCCCTTCCTGCTCGGCGGCCGCCTCGCCGGGCTCGCGCTGCTGGTCGTACTGGGGCTGACCCCCGCGGGCGCCGCCCTCACCGGGCTGTTCGGCGACGCCCGGGCCCTGCGCGTGGCGGCCGGCGGCCTGCTGCTGGTGCTGCTCCAGCAGGCGGTCACCCTGCCGTTCTCCGCCCGGGTCCGCGTCGTCCGGTGCCGCTACGGGCTCGTCACGCAGGGCTGGGGCGGCTGGGCCGTCGACGTCCTGCGCGGGCTGCTCGTCTCCGTACCGCTCGTGCTGGCCGCGCTGTACGGCTACTACGGCCTCGGCTGGGCCTGGGCCGCCCTGGGCGCCGTCTGCGCGGCCGTCGTGCTGTCCTGGCTCGCCCCGGTCGTGCTGGAACCGCTCTTCAACCGCTTCCGGCCGATGGAGGACGGGCCCCTGCGCGACGCGCTGCTGGCCCTGGCCGAGCGCGACGGGATCCCCGTGCGGGCGGTGCTCGTCGCCGACGCGTCCCGGCGGACGACCGCGCTCAACGCGTACGTCTCCGGCTTCGGTCGCACCCGGCGGATCGTCGCCTACGACACGCTGCTCGGCACGGCCCCGGCGGAGGAGGTCGAACTCGTCGTCGCCCACGAACTGGGCCACGTCAAGCACCGCGACGTGCCGCGCGGCACGCTGCTCGGCGCCGTCGGCGCCGGGGCGGGGGTCTGCGTGCTCTCCGCGGTCATGGCCGCCTCCTCGTACGGCACCGGTGACCCCCGCGGGCTGTTCCTGCTGGCCGCGGTGGCCGCGGTGCTGTCGGCGTGCGCCGGGCCGTTCGGCTGCGCCCTGAGCCGGCGGGTCGAACGGCGGGCGGACGTGCACGCGCTGGAACTCACCGGGGACGCCGAGCGGTTCATCGCCATGCAGCGCCGCCTCACCGTCACCAACGTCTCCGACCCCGACCCTCCGCGCCTGCTGCACGTCCTCTTCGGCACGCACCCCACCCCCGTCCAGCGCATCGCCGCCGCCCGCGCGTTCGCCTCCGCCACGGGGTAGCGCCCGGCACGGCGCAGGCGCTCCGCGCCGAACGCGCCACCCTCGCGCCCGGCGCGGTCTGTGCCCGGCAGGTGGGGTCCGGGCGAGCCTTCCGTGAGCCGTTCGCGGTCCGTGTGGGCCGTGGCGCGGGGCACGTCCTGGCGGCGGGGGCCGTCCGCCTCCTCGGCGCGCACCGGTGGCAAGGAGGGACGCCGCCGCAGCTCGTCGTACGGGCCGCGGGCACCGTGCGCGTCCGCGGGCGGCCCGGGATCAGGCGGTGAGGTCCGCGAGGGCCTCCGTGAGCCATTCGCGCTCCGCGTGGCCCGTGGCGCGGGCGACGCGGAGCATGCCCTGGCGGAAGGGGTCGTCCGCCTCCTCGGCGCGCACCGGCCTGCCGCGGTCGTAGAAGAAGCTGGAGGGGGTTTCCAGGAACTCCAGCCGGCGCCGCAGCACGGCCGCCTGGGCCGTCGCGTCGGGCAGGTGCCTCAGGAAGGCGAGCACGGCGAAGAAGCGGGTGGAGTCGGTGATCTCGATCGGCTTGGGGTCGCGGAGCCGGGCGAGCAGCCGCGCGCGCCCGGTGTCGGTGAGCGAGAGCACGCGGCGCGGTGCGGCGCCGACGCCCGGCTCGGTGTGCTCGCTGATCAGGCCTGCGGCGGTGAGCCGGTTGATGGCCGGGTAGAGCGCGCCGTCGCTGACCGGGCGGACGTGGCCGTTGAGTGCGGCGATGCGCTCCTTGAGCTCGTAGCCGTGCAGGGATTCCTTGAACAGGAAGCCCAGGATCGTCAGCTCCAGCACCGTTCGCCACCTTTCTCGATCATGCGTTCGCACTTGCCCGTGTGGTGCCATGATGATACCTCTAAACGTGGTATCTCGAATCGAGGTACCGGACGGGAGGGGACCCATGACGCACCGCGCCCGGCTGGTCGCACTGGCCGGCCCGGTCTACCTGGAACTGCTCGCGGGCGTCGTCGCCGGGATCGTCGACGTGCTGTGGGTGGCGCGGCTCGGCGGTGGGGGAGCGGCCGTCGCGGCCGTGGCGGTGGCGACGAACACCGAGAACGTGCTGCTCGGGGTGGTGCTGATGGCCGCGCAGGGGACGACGGTGCTGGTCTCGCGGGCCGCCGGGGCGCGGGACCCGGCGGCGGTCAGGGCGGCGGTCCGCGGTGGGTGGGCGCTGTGCGCGCTGCTGACCCCGGCCGTGGCCGTCGGCGGCTTCCTGTGCCGGGAGCCGCTGGCGGCGCTGCTGCTCGGTGCCCACGGCGACCCGGCGGCGGTCCGCCTCGCGGCCGGGTACTTCGCGGTCTCGCTCCCCGGCACCGCGGTGTTCTAC
Organism: Streptomyces sp. PA03-6a; assembly: GCF_033792765.1. Classification (NCBI taxonomy): domain Bacteria; kingdom Bacillati; phylum Actinomycetota; class Actinomycetes; order Kitasatosporales; family Streptomycetaceae; genus Streptomyces; species Streptomyces sp. PA03-6a. The sequence continues at coordinate 5,405 of NZ_JARAVK010000172.1, forward strand.
GCCCAGAACACCCTGGACGGGGTCTTCAAGGGCGCCGGCGACACCCGCACCCCGATGCGGCTCGCCCTGCTGGCGGGCGGGCTGATCCTGCTCCTCGACCCGTTCCTGATCCACGCCCTCGGGGTGCGGGGCGCGGCCGTCGCCACCGTCGCGGGCCGGGCCGTGGCCCTCGCCGCGGGGCTGGCGCTGCTGCGCCGCAACCCCCTGGTGCGGCAGGCCGCGCAGGTGCCGCCCGCAGAACCGGTGGCGGCCGCGCTGCGCCGTACCGCCGTGACCGGGGCGCCGATGGCGGCGGACTTCCTGGTCCGGATGGCCGGCACGCTGACCCTGGTGGCGATCGTGGCCCGGCTGGGCGTCACCCAGGTCGCGGCGTACGGGATCGCGACCAAGGCGATGTACGTGGCGACGATGGGCTTCTACGCCGTGCGCCAGGCGGCCTCGATCCACACCGCGTACCACCTGGGCGCCGGCCGCGACGAGCGGTACGCGATCGGCCGCCGGGCCCTGCTGCTCGGCGGCGGGCTCGGACTCCTCGCGGCGGTCGTGCTGCTGCCCGCCGCGCCGTGGGTCATGGCCGCCTTCGGCGCGGAGCCCGGCGTGGCGGCGGCCGGTACGGTCTTCCTGCGCACCCTGGGCCCGTACCTGGTGCTGCTGGGGTGCCTCATCGCGCTGGGCGGTGTCTTCCAGGGCGGCGGCGGGGCCTCCCTGCTGGTCCGGGTGACCCTGGTGGGCACGGCGGTGCAGCTGCCGCTGGCCTACGCGCTGGCGGGCCCGGCCGGGCTGGGGCTCGTGGGCGTCGGCGTGGCGCTGGCCGTCGCGGCGGGCTTGCAGTGCCTGGCCGTGACGGCGGCCTTCACCAGGTCAGCAGCTTCTCGGCGTCCTGGCCGTGCTCGGGCACAGACGTGGCCTGCGCCCTGCGCGCCCTCTCCGGCAGGCCCGCCGAGGCCACCCACAGCCGGCGGCAGGCGATGACGGAGGCGGCGACCAGCAGTCCGTTGCGGAGCAGCAGCAGGGCGATGCCGAGGTCGGTGCTGCCGACGACGTCGGCGAAGCGCACGGGGAACTCGTACAGGGTGAGCACCGTCGCCGCCAGCACCAGCACCGCGGGCAGCGCCATCACGCTGGCCCGCAGCGTGAGGCAGACGGCCGCCAGGCCGATCAGCCAGATCATGTACTGGGGGCTGATCACCCGGCTGGTCGTGGTGAACAGCAGCACCGCGGTGAACGCGGCGTCGAAGGGCGTGCTCGGGCCGTACGTCCGGGTCCGCAGCCGCCACAGCAGCAGCCAGGCGAAGGCCACCGCGGTCAGCCCGAGGGCGAGGTCGCTGACCAGGCCCACGTAGGGCCCGAGGAACTCCACCGAGCCGTAGTTGAGCAGGACCTGCCCCTGCCAGCCGTGGTGCCGGGCGATGTGGAAGACCAGGGAGCCCAGGGACTCCACCTCGGTGCCCCGCTCGCCCTGGAAGCGCAGGAAGGCGAAGGCACCCGGCATCCACAGCCAGAAGCCCAGGGCGAGGACGCCCGCCCCGGCCACGGCCGCCGTCCAGATCCGGCGGTCGCGGACCCCGGTGAGCAGCAGCACCGGCCAGACCTTGAGCATCGCGCCGAACGCGATCAGCGCGCCCGCGACCCTGGGGCGGCGCACCGTGGCCAGCAGCGCGGCCACGGCGACGGCGGTGACCATCACGTCGTAGCGCGCGTACGCGGTCGGCCCGAGCAGCGGCACGCCCAGCACCCACACGTAGGCGCCGGCCACCCGCCGTCCCTCGCCGCGCGAACCGCGCAGCAGCAGCGCGAAGGCGACGAGGTCGGCGGCGCAGGCGAGCCAGAAGAACGCGGTCGCGTAGTCGAGGAACGGCAGCATCGCGGGGGCGAGCACCGCGAGCGCGGCGGCGGGCGGGTACTGCCAGGTGACGTCGTGGTGGGGGAAGGTGCCGGTCCGCAGGACCTCGTACCAGCCGTGGTAGATCACCGAGACGTCGGTGGTCACGTCCAGCGGGGACAGGGTGAGCACCTTGAAGACGTAGAGCAGCAGCACGACCCGGGTGGCCGCCCAGGCGAGGACCGGCCCGACCGGGAGCCGCTTGCCGCTGTCGCCTGCCATGTCCACCTCGTCGAATCGGTTCTGCTGTGATGATGCACGATGCCGGTCTCACCCGTGGACAGGCTGTGGAGCTTAGACGCGCGGGGGACCGCGGTCGGTTGCCGCGGACCGCACCGGATACCCTCGGCGACGTATGGACAAGACCTTGATCGTCACCAACGACTTCCCGCCACGCCCCGGTGGCATCCAGGCGTTCGTGCACAGCATGGCGCTGCGCCTCGATCCCGGCCGGGTGGTGGTGTACGCGTCGACCTGGCGGGACGGCTCCGAGGTCGCCGCGTTCGACGCCGAGCAGCCCTTCCCGGTCGTACGTGATCGTACGACGATGTTGCTGCCGACCCCGAGGGTGACCCGGCGCGCCGCCGCGCTCCTGCGCGAGCACGGCTGCACCTCGGTGTGGTTCGGGGCGGCGGCCCCGCTCGGGCTGATGGCGCCCGCGCTGCGGAAGGCCGGGGCCCGCCGGCTGGTGGCGACGACCCACGGGCACGAGGCGGGGTGGGCGCAGTTGCCCGCCAGCCGCGGGCTGCTGCGGCGGATCGGCGAGGGCACCGACACGATCACCTACCTGGGCGAGTACACCCGGTCCCGGATCGCCCGGGCGCTGACGCCGGAGGCCGCCGGGCGCATGGTGCAACTGCCGCCGGGCGTGGACGAGAAGACCTTCCACCCGGCCTCCGGCGGCGAGGCGGTGCGCGCCCGGCTGGGGCTCACCGACCGGCCGGTGGTCGTCTGCGTCTCCCGCCTGGTGCCGCGCAAGGGCCAGGACACCCTCATCGAGGCGATGCCGCTGATCCTGGCCGCCCAGCCCGACGCCGTCCTGCTCGTCGTGGGCGGCGGCCCGTACGCGGAGGACCTGAAGCGGCTCGCCGAGCGGACCGGGGTGGCGGAGTCCGTGCGGTTCACCGGGGCCGTGCCCTGGCAGGAGCTGCCCGCGCACTTCGGCGCGGGTGACGTCTTCGCCATGCCGTGCCGCACGCGCCGCGGCGGGCTGGACGTCGAGGGGCTCGGCATCGTCTACCTGGAGGCCTCGGCCACCGGCCTGCCGGTCGTCGCGGGCGACTCCGGCGGGGCGCCGGACGCGGTGCTGGACGGCGAGACCGGCTGGGTGGTGCGCGGCGGGGAGCCCGCGGAGGCCGCCGAGCGGATCCTGGCTCTGCTGGGCGACGCGGAACTGCGGCGCCGGATGGGCGAGCGCGGACGCAAGTGGGTCGAGGACGCCTGGCGGTGGGATCTGCTCGCGGAGCGACTCAAGGCCGTCTTGTAAAAGACCATGAGCGCGCGGTATGGGCGGAATCCGCCGTTCCGCCCATGATGCGCCCATGACAGCAAACCTGACGCGCCGTCAGATTCTGGGCATGGCCGCCCTGCAGACGGCATCCGTGATGGGTCTCACCCGCATCGGGCTCTCCCCGGCCGCCGCGGCGGACCGGCAGCCCGCCGGCTACGCACCGGCGGTCGTCGTCGGCTCCGGCTACGGAGGGGCGGTCGCGGCGTTACGCCTGGCCGAGGCGGGCGTGAGCACCCTCGTACTGGAGATGGGGCGGGCGTGGGACACGCCGGCCTCCGACGGCAAGGTCTTCTGCAACACCGCCTCGCCGGACCGGCGCTCCATGTGGTTCCGCACCCGCACCGCGGCGCCCCTGGCCACCTTCCTCTGGCTCGACGTGGTCAACAAGGACATCACCCCGTACCCCGGCGTCCTGGACCGCGTCGACCACCCCGGCATGTCCGTCTACGTCGGCCGCGGCGTCGGCGGCGGCTCCCTCGTCAACGGCGGCATGGCCGTCACACCGGACCGCGCCTACTTCCGGGAGGTCCTCCCGCAGGTCGACCCGGACGCCATGTACGGCACGTGGTTCCCCCTGGCCAACCGCATGCTCGGCGTCAACACCGTCGCGCCCGACTGGTTCGAGGGCACCGAGTGGTACCAGTTCACCCGCGTCTCCCGCGCCCAGGCCGCCCGGGCCGGGCTCGCCACCACCTTCGTGCCCAACGTCTACGACTTCGGCCACATGCAGCGCGAGGCCGCGGGCACCGCCACCAAGTCGGCCCTGGCCCAGGAGGTCATCTACGGCAACAACTTCGGCAAGCGCAGCCTCGACCGGACCTACCTCGCCGCCGCGCTCGGCACCGGCAACGTCACCATCGAGACGCTCAGCCACGTGAAGGCGGTCCGCCGCAACCCCGACGGCACCTACGTGCTCACGGTGGCGCAGACCGACCTCACCGGCGCCGTCGTCGCCACCCGCGAGGTCGGCTGCCGCGCCCTGTTCCTCGCCGCGGGCAGTCTCGGCACCACCGAACTGCTGCTGCGCGCCCGGGAGACGGGCGCCCTGCCCGACCTCAGCCCGGCCGTCGGCAAGGGCTGGGCGGGCAACGGCAACATCATGCTCGGCCGCGCCAACCACCTGTGGAACCCCACCGGCGCCCACCAGTCGACCATCCCCGTGATGGGCATCAACGACTGGAACAACGCCGCCAACCCGGTCTTCGCCGAGATCGCCCCGCTCCCCATCGGCCTGGAGACGTGGATCAGCCTCTACCTCGCGATCACCAAGAACCCCGAGCGGGGCACCTTCGTCTACGACCCGGCCACCGACGCGGCCGTGCTGAACTGGACCCGCTCCCAGAACCAGCCCTCGGTCGCCGCCGCGAAGACCCTCTTCGACCGCGTCAACCGGGCCAACGCCACCATCTACCGCTACGACCTGTTCGGCGGCAACCGGGTCTTCGCCGACGACTTCTGCTACCACCCGCTCGGCGGCTGCGTCCTCGGCAGCGCCACCGACGCCTACGGCCGCGCGAACGGCTACGACGGTCTGTACGTCGTCGACGGCTCGCTCGTCCCCGGCTCCATCGGGGTCAACCCGTTCGTCACCATCACCGCCCTGGCCGAGCGCACCATGGCCAGGGTCCTGGCCCAGGACGGCATCACCTAGGAACGCCGGTGGCCGCCGTACGCCCGAGGCGTACGGCGGCCACCGGCGACGTGGGTGAGGGCCCGTCAGCGCGGGCTCACCTGCCGTAGATCGCGGCGATCTCGTCCGCGAAGTCCCGCAGCACCACGTTGCGCTTCAGCTTCAGCGAGGGCGTCACGTGACCGGACTCCTCGGTGAACTGCGTCGCCAGGACACGGAACTTCTTGACCGCCTCCGCCTTGGACACCGCGGCGTTGCCGTCGTCGATCGCCGACTGCACCTCGGCCAGCAGCTCCGCGTCCTCGCGCAGCTCCGCGACGGTGCGGCCGGACTTGCCGTGCTGCTGGGCCCAGCGGGGCAGGAACTCCTCGTCCAGGGTGACCAGCGCGCCGATGAAGGGCATGCCGTCGCCGACCACCATGCACTCGGCGACCAGCGCGTGGGCGCGGATGCGGTCCTCGATCACGGCCGGGGCGACGTTCTTGCCGCCCGCGGTGACGATGATCTCCTTCTTGCGGCCGGTGATGGTGATGTAGCCGTCCTCGTCCAGCGTCCCGACGTCGCCGGTGTGGAACCAGCCGTCGGTGACGGCCTCGGCGGTGGCCGCCTCGTTGTTCCAGTAGCCCGCGAACAGGTGCTCGCCGTGGAGCAGGACCTCGCCGTCGTCGGCGATGCGGACCGTGGAGCCCGGCAGCGGCTGGCCGACGGTGCCGATCTTGGTGCGGTCCCAGGGGTTGAAGGCGGTGGCCGCACAGGACTCGGTCAGGCCGTAGCCCTCCAGCACCGTGAAGCCGATGCCGCGGTAGAAGTGGCCCAGCCGCTCGCCCAGCGGGGCCCCGCCGGAGATCGAGTACTCGGCGCGGCCGCCGAGCACGGCGCGCAGCTTGCTGTAGACCAGCCGGTCGAAGACCTTGTGCTTGAACTTCAGGCCGAGCGAGGGACCGCCGGCCGAGTCCAGCGCGCGGCTGTACTCGATCGCCACGTCGGTGGCCTTGTCGAAGACCTTCCCCTTGCCGCCGGCCTGCGCCTGGGCGCGCGCGGAGTTGTAGACCTTCTCGAAGACCCTCGGCACGCCCAGCAGCAGCGTCGGGCGGAAGGCGGCCAGTTCGCCGGTGAGGTTCTTGGTGTCGCTGACGTGCCCGAGCTTGATCGGCGCCATGATGGCGGCGACCTCGACCAGCCGGCCGAAGACGTGCGCGAGCGGCAGGAAGAGCAGGATCGAGGAGTCCCCGGTGCGGAAGAGCGGCTTCAGTCGCTCCACGACGTTGCCGCACTCGGCGAAGAACGCGCGGTGCGTGAGCACGCAGCCCTTGGGGCGCCCGGTGGTGCCGGAGGTGTACACGATGGTGGCCGGGGAGTCGGCCTTGGCCCAGGCGCTGCGCTCGTCCACGGTCGCCTCGGCGACGTCCGTGCCGGCCGCGCCGAGGGTCTCCACCGCACCCGCCTCGATCCGCCACACGTGCTTCAGCTGCGGCAGGCGGTCGCGCACCGACTCCACGGACTTCTCGTGGGCCTCGGTCTCCACCACGGCCGCGACGGCGCCGGAGTCGCCGAGGATCCACTCGATCTGCTCGGCGGAGGAGGTCTCGTAGACCGGGACGGTGACCGCGCCCGCGCTCCAGATGGCGAAGTCGAACAGCGTCCACTCGTAGCGGGTGCGGGAGATCAGGGCCACCCGGTCGCCGGGCTGCACGCCCGAGGCGATCAGGCCCTTGGCGGCGGCGCGTACCTCGGCGAGGAAGGCGGTCGAGGTGACGTCGGCCCAGTCACCGGCCGCGGTCCTCCGGGCGATGACGGCAACGTCCGGGTGCTGAGCGGCGTTGCGGCGGATGAGATCCGTCAGATTGCCGTCCGCGGGGACCTCGTAGAGAGCCGGAAGGCTGAACTCGCGCAAAACTGCTGCTCCTCATCGGCGCCGGCGGCGGTGCTGGCTGCGTCCACTGCATGGTTGAGCGTGGAACGGACGGCCTGGACGTTACCCACCGGTAAAGCTTCAGCGGTAGGGGGTGCCGTGTAGATGTTTTGTGTGTCACATCGTCGTCACACGCCGCAGGCCCGCCGCGAAACCGTGCGGATCCACTGGTCGGAAGCCTAGTCGAGGCCCCCGGTGACCCGCAGGTAACCGCAGCCCCGGTGTGCCCTCCCCAACCCCGCCCGGCGCGTCCTACAGTGATCGTCATGCGGGTCCATGTCGTCAGTGACGTCCACGGCGCCTCCGAGGCCCTCGCCGAGGCCGGTGAGGGCGCCGACGCGCTGATCTGCCTCGGCGACCTGATCCTCTTCCTCGACTACGCCGACCACTCGCGGGGCATCTTCCCCGACCTCTTCGGGGCCGAGAACGCCTCCCGCATGGTCGGGCTGCGCACCGCCCTGCGCTGGGACGAGGCCCGCGCCCTCGACCGCGAACTGTGGGCGGGGCTCGGCACCGACCGGCGCACCGCCATCGAGGCCGCCGTGCGCCGCCAGTACGCCGAGCTGTTCGCCGCGTTCCCCACCCCGACGTACGCCACCTACGGCAACGTCGACATCCCCGCGCTCTGGCCGGAGTACGCCCGGTCCGGCACCACGGTGCTCGACGGCACCACCACCGAGATCGGCGGCCTGGTCTTCGGCTTCGTCGGCGGCGGGCTGCGCACCCCTTACCGCACCCCGTACGAGATCGACGACGAGACGTACGCCGCCAAGGTGGCCGCCCTCGGCGAGGTCGACGTGCTGTGCTCGCACATCCCGCCCGCCGTCCCCGAGCTCTGCTACGACACCGTCGCCCGGCGCCTCGAACGCGGCAGCGAGGCACTGCTCGACGCGATCCGCCGGGTGCGCCCCCGCTACGCGCTCTTCGGCCACGTCCACCAGCCGCTCGTGCCGCGGATGCGCCTGGGCAGGACCGAATGCGTCAACGTCGGCCACTTCAACTCCACCCGGACGCCCTGGGCACTGCAATGGTGACCGCCCCGGCGGTCTCCGGCCGCCCGACCAGGCGGTAGCCTTCACCAGCAGACATACAACAGCAGGTACGACGCGACGTCCCGGAGGGGCCACGGCGATGGCGGAACACACCAGGTCGAGCATCACCATCGACGCGGCCCCGGCCGATGTGATGGGCGTCATCGCGGACTTCGCCCGGTACCCGGAGTGGACCGGCGAGGTGAAGGAGGCCGAGATCCTCTCCGCCGGCGGCGACGGCCGTGCCGAGCAGGTCAGGCTCCTCCTGGACGCGGGCGCCATCAAGGACGACCACACCCTCGCCTACACCTGGGTCGGCGACCACGAGGTCCGCTGGACCCTGGTCAAGTCCCAGATGCTGCGCACCCTGGACGGCGCCTACATCCTGGCCCCGCTGGAGGACGGCAAGCGCACCGAGGTCACCTACCAGCTGACCGTCGACGTCAAGATCCCCATGCTCGGCATGATCAAGCGCAAGGCCGAGAAGGTCATCATCGACCGTGCTCTCGCCGGCCTGAAGAAGCGCGTCGAGTCCCAGGGCTGACGTGCGCACGCTCCTGGTCACCGGCACGGGCGGCGCCGGGCGTACGACGGTCGCCGCCGCCACGGCCGTGGCCGCGAGCACGCCCGGGCGGCGTGTGCTGCTGCTCTCCACCGACCGCGACGCCTCCCTCGACGGGGTCCTGGGCCCGGTGCCGCCCCCGGCCGGGGACGGCCGCGGTCCGCAGCAGGACGGGACGGCGCCCCTGCCCATCGCACCGGTCGGGTCCGTACCGGGTCTGTGGGCCGCGCGCGTCGACGCGGCCGCCGCCTTCCGGGCCGACGCCGGAGCCGTCCAGCAACGCCTGGGCTCCCTGCTCGACCTGCTCGGCGCGGCCCCGCTGGACCCCGAGGAACTGACCGAACTCCCCGGCGCCGACGCCTTCGCGCTGCTGCGCGCCCTGCGGGACACCGCCGGCGGCTGGGACCTGGTGGTCGTCGACCTCCCGCCGGTCCACGACGCCCTCGCCGCACTCGCGCTGCCCGCGCAACTGCGCCGCTACATCGCACGGCTGGTCCCCCGGGAACGGCAGGCCGCCCGCGCCCTGCGCCCCGTCCTCGCCCAGCTCGCCGGTGTGCCCGCGCCCGGAGCCTGGGCCTACGAGGCCGCCGCCCGCGCCGACCGGGAACTGGCCGGCGCCCAGGCCGTGATCGAGGACGCCGCCACGACCGTACGGCTCGTGGTGGCCGCCGGCACGCACGCCGCCGACGCCGTGCGCCGGGCCCGCACCGGACTGGCCCTGTACGGCCACCGCCTGGAGGCCGTGGTCGCCAACCGGATGCTGCCCGCCGAGTCCCCGGACCCCTGGCTGACCGAACTGGCCGCCCACCGGCGCAAGGAAGTGCGCGCCCTGCGCGCGGAACTCGCCGGCACGCCCACCGCCCTCCACGAAATGCCCCACCTCGGCCGGGAACCACACGGCGCCGAGGACCTCGCCCGGCTCGCCGCGCAGCCGCCCGCCGACGCGCCCGAGGGCCCCGCGGCGCCGCCGTGGACCACCGAGGACCGGCTCGCCGCCGAGGGCCACTTCCTCTGGCGGCTGCCGCTGCCGGGCGCGACACGCGACACCGTCGACCTCGTACGCCGCGGCGACGAACTCGTCGTCGACGCCGAGGGATACCGCCGCATCCTCCCGCTGCCCTCCGCGCTGCGCCGCTGCACCGTGGCCGGTGCGGCGCTCCGCGACGGTGCGCTGCAGGTCCGGTTCGCCCCGGATCCCGGTCTTTGGCCCCGCTGAGCGCTGAAAGCGCCGCCCTCGTTCGGGTACCGTCGTGGGTACCAAGCCCGGAGCCTTACGGAGCCACCATGAGCGAATCCACGGACCGCGCGGGCCGCCCCGACACCGATTCCGACGCCTGGGCCAAGGCGAGCGCGGAGGACACCGCCGCGGAGAACGCCCGCCGACGGCAGCAGAGCGGACAGACCCCCGGCAGTGCCGGCGAGGAGCTGCGGCGTCTCGCGGAAGCGGTCACCGACCGCTTGTCGATGCTCCGCAGCCCCGCCGCCGAGATGGCGGCGCAGGGACTGATCTCGCAGGTCAAGCAGGCGGTGGAGCCGATCGTCGAGCGCAACCCCGAGGTCTTCGACCACCTCGCCGCCGCGGGCGCCGAACTCCTGGCCGCCTACCGCGCGGTGGTGAGCGGACAGGAACGACGCTGGACCTCCGGCGGGGACACGCCGCCCAGCGAACGCATCGACCTGGACTGAACGGCGCGACGCGGACCCGGGACGAGCATCGGGCCCGAACAGGGCGCGGGTCGCCCTCCGGTACGGTGGGACGCAGCGGGGCTCGACCGAATACTGAGGGATACATGGGACTCACCATCGGCGTCGACATCGGCGGCACGAAGATCGCGGCCGGCGTGGTCGACGAGGAAGGCTCGATTCTCGAAATCGTCAAGGTGCCGACCCCGCAGACCTCCGAGGGCGTCGTCGACGCCATCGCGAGCGCGGTGCACGACGTCAGTGTCGGCCACACGGTCGAGGCCGTCGGCATCGGTGCCGCCGGCTACGTCGACGACAAGCGCGCCACCGTGCTCTTCGCGCCCAACATCCGCTGGCGCCACGAGCCGCTGAAGGACAAGGTCGAGCAGCGCGTCGGCCTGCCCGTGGTCGTCGAGAACGACGCCAACGCCGCCGCCTGGGGCGAGTACCGCTTCGGTGCCGGCGCGGGCCACGACGACGTCATCTGCATCACCCTCGGCACCGGGCTCGGCGGCGGCATCATCATCGGCAACAAGCTGCGCCGCGGCCGCTTCGGCGTGGCCGGCGAGTTCGGGCACATCCGCATGGTGCCGGACGGTCTGCTGTGCGGCTGCGGCAGCCAGGGCTGCTGGGAGCAGTACGCCTCCGGCCGGGCACTGGTGCGCTACGCCAAGCAGCGGGCCGTCGCCCAGCCGGAGAACGCCACCCTGCTGCTGTCGCTCGGCGACGGCACGCCCGAGGGCATCCAGGGCCAGCACATCAGCCGGGCCGCACGTGAGGGCGACAAGGTCGCGATCGACTCCTTCCGCGAGCTGGCCCGCTGGGCCGGCGCCGGGCTCGCCGACCTGGCCTCGCTCTTCGACCCCTCCGCCTTCATCGTCGGCGGCGGTGTCTCCGACGAGGGCGAACTCGTCCTCGAGCCCATCCGCAAGTCCTTCCGCCGCTGGCTGGTCGGCGGCCAGTACCGGCCGCACGCCCAGGTACTCGCCGCCCAGCTCGGCGGCAAGGCCGGCCTCGTCGGCGCGGCCGACCTCGCCCGCCAGGGCTAGTCCCGGCGGTCACCCGCCCGGCACCGGTGCCCCCGTCACTCCCGCTACAGGAGTGACGGGGGCACCCGGCTTCCCGGCCGGGCACGCGCCGCCCCCGCGTGACTGCGCCGCCGCTACAGTGAGCCCGTGAGCGAGGGCCCGCTGCCGGAGCTGCCGGCGTCCCGTACCGAGCCGGACGGCTCCGCCGTCGTCCGCGTGCTGAGCTACAACATCCGCTCCATGCGGGACGACACCGCCGCCCTCGCCCGGGTGATCCGCGCCTGCGACCCCGACCTCGCGCTGATCCAGGAGGCACCCCGCTTCTTCCGCTGGCGCAAGGCCGTCGCCCGCCTCGCCCGCGCCTGCGGCCTGGTCGCCGTCACCGGCGGGGCCACCGCCACCGGCCCCCTCGTGCTGTCGTCCCTGCGGGTGCACGTGGAACGCGCCGAGGACGTCCTGCTGCCCCGTACACCCGGCCTGCACCGGCGCGGCTTCGCCACCGCCGTCGTGCGCGTCGGCGGCGCCCGCCTGTCCGTCGTCAGCTGCCACCTCTCGCTGCAGGCCCGCGAGCGCTACGACCAGGGCGGCATGCTGCTGGACCGGCTCGCCGCCATGGGCGAGCCGTACGCGGTGGTCGGCGGCGACCTCAACGACCGCCCCCACGGCCACACCTTCCGCCGGCTCGCCGACGACCTCCAGGACGCCTGGATGGCCCGGCCCTGGGGCGGCGAGTACACCTCCACCCCGTACGACCCGCACCAGCGGATCGACGCGATCTTCACGACCCCCGGCATCGAGGTCCTCGGCTGCGGGGTCCCGCACGGCCTGCCCGGCATCACCCCGTACGACCTGAGGGCGGCCACGGACCACCTCCCGGTCCTGGCCGCCCTCAAGGTGCCCGCGTCCGCCTGACGGCGGCGCCGGTCAGACCACGGCGCCGCCGCCCGGCAGGTCGTCGTCCTCGTCGCCGCCCGGACGCATGCGCGTCACCAGGGTGGCGAAGCCGCCGAGGAAGCCGCCGACGCCGACGGTGAGCGCCCACCACGGCATCGGCTCCTGGAAGAGCACGAAGCCGAAGATCAGCAGCGGGCCGCCCACGGCGGCCAGCCACGCGAACTTCGTCGTCACGTCCGCCTCCGGCAGCGGCGGCGGCTCCGGCGGCTCGTAGTGCCCCTCGTCCGCGTCCTCGTCGAGTGCGTAGTCACGGGGACCGGACAGCACGGGGTGGATGACGATACGCGTCGCGTCCGGCGCCGCGGGCAGCGCGGACGGGTCCGCCGTGCCCTCGCTCCCGTCACGCTCGCCGTCGGCCCCGCCCTCGCCGTCCCGCTCCGCCGCCGGGACGTCCTCGGCCTCGGGCCAGGAACCCGTCCCGGGCTCGGGGTCCTTCTCGTACGCCGCGACGATCTCGGCCCACGCCGACTCCTCGTCCAGCGGCGCGCGCTCCGGCTCGCCGCCCTCCGGCACCTGGCGACGCTCCTCCTCGGGCTCAGCCACTGGCCGCGTCCTCCTTCTCCGCCCGCTCTCCCGCACCCGACAGCCGCTCGACGAACGCGTACGACTCCTCGAAGACCGTCTCCGCGTCGTGGTCCAGCGTCGCGACGTGGTAACTGCGCTCCAGCACCGTCTCCGTGACGTCCGTCGACGACACCCGGCTCAGCACGACCGCCGAGTTCGACGGGTGCACCACGTGGTCGACCCGGCTGTGCAGCAGCAGGAGCGGCTGCGTCACCTGCGGCAGCTCATGGCGTACCAGCGTCCAGAAACGGCTCAGCGAGTGCACCGCCCGCAGCGGGGTGCGGTCGTAGCCGACCTCCTGCGAGCCCTCCTTCGCGATGTCGCTCGCGATGCCCGGCACGGTGGGGACGAAGTGGCGCAAGAGGGGGACGACCTTCAGCTGATGGCTGTCGGCCTTGACCGAGGGGTTGACCAGGGCGATGCCACTGACCGCGGCGCCGTGCTGCGCGGCCAGCCGCAGGGTCAGGGCCCCGCCCATCGACATTCCGAAGACAAACACGCGGTCACAGCGCTCGGACAGCGCGCGGAATTCCCGGTCCACCTCCGCGTACCAGTCCTCCCAGCCGGTCAGCTGCATGTCCTGCCAGCGCGTGCCGTGCCCCGGCAGCAGCGGTACGGACACGGTCAGGCCCCGCTCGGCCAGGTACTCGGCCCACGGCCGCATGGACTGCGGTGTGCCGGTGAATCCGTGGCACAACAGGACGCCGACCTTGCCGCCGTCGTGGCGGTAGGGCTCGGCTCCGGGCATCAGCGGCACCGTGCGTCTCCTGTTCGGTGGAATGCGCGAAAAGCGATACCTCACAGTACGCGGACGGCCGACACCGGGGGAGAGCACCGGCGGATCTGGCGTTAAGGTCTTCCCGTCAGACACAGGAGGTCATCGGTTGTTGTACGGCGTGATGAAGATCGCCATCGGGCATCCCCTGCGGGCCGCGTTCCGGCCGTGGGTGGAGGGGATGGAGCACATCCCCAAGCAGGGAGCGGCGATCCTGGCGAGCAACCACCTGTCCTTCTCGGACTCCTTCTTCCTGCCGGCCGTGCTCGACCGCAAGGTCACCTTCATCGCCAAGGCCGAGTACTTCACCACGCCCGGCATCAAGGGCAAGCTCACCGCCGCCTTCTTCAAGGGCGTCGGCCAGCTCCCCGTGGACCGCTCCGGCGCGCGCGGCGCCGGCGAGGCCGCGATCAACAGCGGGATAAAGGTCATCGAGGCCGGCGAGCTCTTCGGCATCTACCCCGAGGGCACCCGCTCGCCCGACGGCCGCCTCTACCGCGGCAAGCCCGGCGGCCTGGCCCGCATCGCGCTCGCCACCGGCGCGCCCGTGATCCCGGTCGCCATGATCGACACGGAGAAGATCCAGCCGCCCGGCCAGGTCATGCCCAAGCTGATGCGCCCCGGCATCCGGATCGGCAAGCCGCTGGACTTCAGCCGCTACATGGGCATGGAGCACGACCGCTTCATCCTGCGCTCGGTCACCGACGAGGTGATGTACGAGATCATGAAGCTCTCCGGCCAGGAGTACGTGGACATCTACGCGACCGCCGCCAAGCGGCAGATCGCCGAGGCGGCGAAGAAGCAGCAGCAACAGCAACAGCAACAGCACGGCGAGTCCTAGCCGGACGCGCCCGGGGGGAACGGGGGGGGGACGGCCCATGGC
>NZ_JARAVK010000173.1:0-19801 GCF_033792765.1 Streptomyces sp. PA03-6a
GGGGATCACGCTGCGGACGCCCGCCGCGCTGGAGGCGATCGCCGCGGCGGCCCGCGAGGTGCCCGAGGCGGTCGTGGGGGCCGGGACCGGGGTGCGGGCGGAGCAGGTGGGGGCGGCGGCGCGGGCCGGGGCGCGGTTCCTGGTGAGCCCGGGGTGGACGGCGGGCCTGCTGGACGCGATGACCGCGTCCGGGCTGCCGTTCCTGCCCGGCGTGTCGACCGCCTCCGAGGTGGTCGCCCTGGCCGAACGCGGCGTGACCGAGCTGAAGTTCTTCCCCGCGGAGGCGGCCGGCGGCACGGCGTACCTCGGGGCGCTGGCCGCCCCGCTGCCTGACGTCCGGTTCTGCCCGACCGGCGGCATCGACGCGGAGCGCGCGCCGGCGTATCTGGCGCTGCCCAACGTCGCCTGCGTGGGCGGCAGTTGGATGGTCCCGCAGGAGGCCCTGCGGGACCGCGACTGGGACCGGGTGGAGCGGCTCGCCCACGAGGCGGCCGCGCTGCGTGCGTCAGCGCAGGTGTGACGTGTCGTTGAGCAGCCGCAGCGACGCGTTCCCGTCCCCGTAGTACGCCACCGCCGACAGCGCCGCCGGCGACAGCTCCATCCGGAACAGCGACTCCGGCGGGGCGCCCAGGGCGAGGCGGACCAGGGTCTTGATCGGGGTGACGTGGGTGACCAGCAGGACCGTGCGGCCGGGGTGACGGGCGAGGAGCTTGTCCCGGGCGAGGGAGACCCGGCGGGCGACCGCGGCGAAGCTCTCCCCGCCGGGCGGGGCGGCCTTGGCCGAGCCGAGCCAGGCGTCGAGTTCGTCCGGGTAGCGCTCCTTCACCTCGGCGAAGGTGAGCCTCTCCCAGGCGCCGAAGTCGGTCTCGCGCAGCCCCTCGTCGACGCGTACGTCGAGGCCGAGCCGGTCCGCGACGGCCTGGGCGGTCTGCCGGCAGCGCGCCAGAGGCGAGGTGACGACGGCCTGGACGGTGCCGCGGGCGGCGAGGGTGTCGGCGGCGCGCCGGGCCTGCCAGAGGCCCTTCTCCGAGAGCTCCGGGTCGTCACCGCCACTGCCGGAGAAGCGCTTGTCCGCGGTGAGCGGGGTCTCGCCGTGCCGCAGCAGGACGAAGGTGGTGGGCGTGCCGAGGTCGGCCGCCGCCGCCCAGCCGACGGGCGGGGCCTTGGGGGCCTCGTCCACGGCCTCGTCCACCGGTTCGGGCTCGGTGGCGGCGGTGACCAGCGCCGCGGAGGAGCGGCCGGGCTCCCACTGCTCGCCGCGCTTGCCGGCGTCCATCGCCTCGTTGGCGAGCCGGTCGGCGTGCTTGTTCTTCTCGCGCGGGATCCACTCGTAGCTGACCTGCTCCGCCGGCAGGACGGTCTTCGCCTCTGCGGCCAGCGGCCGCATGTCCGGGTGCTTGATCTTCCAGCGGCCGGACATCTGCTCGACGACCAGCTTGGAGTCCATCCGCACCCGTACCCGGGCCTGCGGGTCGATCGCGCGCGCTGCGCGCAGCCCGGCGATCAGGCCCCGGTACTCGGCGACGTTGTTGGTGTGCCGGCCGATGAACTCGGCGGCCTCGGCGAGCACTTCACCCGTGGCGCCGTCGCAGACGACGGCGCCGTACCCGGCCGGTCCCGGGTTGCCCCGGGACCCGCCGTCGGCCTCCACCACCAACGTACGGGCCATTACAGGCCCGACTCGGGGGTGCGGACGAGGATGCGGCGGCAGTTCTCGCAGCGCACGACCTCGTCGGCGGCGGCCGCCCGCACCTCGTTGAGCTCGGTGATGTTCAGCTCCAGCCGGCAGCCCTCGCAGCGCTTCTGGTAGAGCCGGGCGGCGCCGACGCCGCCGGACTGGCCGCGCAGCTTGTCGTAGAGCTTCAGCAGGTCGGCGGGGACCGAACCGGCGATGATCTCGCGCTCCTTGGTGACCGTGGAGCCCTCGGCGTCGATCTCCTGCAGCACCACGCTGCGGCGCTCCGTGGACTCGCCGGCCTTGGCCTGCACGGACTCCAGGCGCCCGGTCAGCTCCTGGACCCGCTCCTGCAGGCCCTCGCGGCGCTCCATGACCTCCAGGACGACGTCCTCGAGGTCGCTCTGCCGCTTGGCGAGCGAGGCGATCTCGCGCTGCAGGTTCTCCAGGTCCTTGGGGGAGGAGACCGCGCCGGAGTCCAGCCGCTCCTGGTCGCGGACGGCGCGCTTGCGCACCTGGTCCACGTCCTGCTCGGCCTTGGTCTGCTCGCGGGCGGTGTCACTCTCCTCGGTCTGGGCGGCGACCAGCAGGTCGCGCAGCTGGGTCACGTCGGAGTTCAGGCGCTCGATCTCCGCGTGCTCGGGAAGGTTGATGCGCTTGTGGTCCAGCTGCGCGAGACGCGCGTCGAGGGCCTGGACCTCAAGCAGTCGGATCTGGTCTGCGGGCGCGGCTTTCAGCGGGGGGCTCCTGAGGTCGTGGGTTCGTCAAGGGGAAGTGCCGGGGCGTGGGCCGTCCACGGGTCGGTGACGGCGCGCGAAACGTACGTGCGCAGTGCCCAGCCGTGCCGTTCGCAGACCTCGTCGAGCCGGCGCGCGGCCTGCTCGCACCAGGGCCATTCGGTGGCCCAGTGGGCGGCGTCGACGAGCGCGGGCGGACCCGCCTGCTGCGCCTCGGACGCCGGGTGGTGGCGCAGGTCGGCGGTGAGGTAGACGTCCACCCCGGCCCTGCGTACGTCGTCGAAGAGGCTGTCGCCGGAGCCGCCGCACACCGCCACGGTGCGGACCTGCCGCTCCGGGTCGCCCGCGACGCGCAGTCCGGTCGCGGTGGCCGGCAGGCCGGCCGCCGCACGGCGGGCGAACTCCGCCAGCGTCATCGGCTCGGGCAGCTCGCCGATCCGGCCGAGGCCGCGGCGGCCGGCCGGGTCGGCGGGGTCGGGCACGAGGGGGCCGGTGACCCGCAGGCCGACGGCCTCGGCGAGGGCGTCGGAGACCCCGGGGTCGGCCCGGTCGGCGTTGGTGTGCGCCACGTGCAGCGCGACGTCGTTCTTGATCAGGGTGTGCACGACGCGGCCCTTGAAGCCGGTCGCCGCGACCGTCGTCGTCCCGCGCAGGTAGAGCGGGTGGTGCGTGACCAGCAGGTCGGCGCCGGTGGCGATCGCCTCCTCGACGACCTCCCGGACAGGGTCGACGGCGAACAGGACCCGGCCGACCTCCGCGTCCGGGTCCCCGCAGACGAGACCGACGGCATCCCACTGCTCGGCCCATGCCGGAGGCCAGAGGGCTTCGAGGGCGGCGATGACGTCGGACAGTTTCGGCACGGGTCGAGGTTACCGCGCCGGTGGCGGGCGGCCGGAATCCCGGGCTGGTCATGAGCACACCGAGCATCCGAAGTCCGACGGAACGGGACGAGAGCCACCCTTATGTGTGAAGACCACCAACTCGTGTCGGACGCCCGGGCGTGCGAAAACTAGCGTCGTGGCCCGGAGGTGAGCCACACCATGACAGCCTGCGCCACCGAGACCACCACCGTGCGACGGGCCGGGTTCACGATCGCCGCGGACGGCTCCTACGCCGCCTGCCTGGCCCAGGCACCCGACGGGGGTGACGGCTGGTACCCCGAGCGCTGGACGCTCGGCGGGCCCGAGCCGTACACCGTGCCCCTGCCCGGCAACCAGCCCGAGGAACAGTGCTCCGAGGTCCTGCCGTTGCCCGACGGCCGCGTGCTCATCCGCCGCCGGGTCGCCGACCGGTACGACCTCGCCCTGCTCTACCCGACCGGTCCCGGGACCGGCGAACTGCTCGTCGGCTCGCTGCCGGGCGGGGGCGCGGAGGCGCGGCTGCTGCCCCCGGTCGCCTCCGGCGAGGCGTACGCGCTCACCTACGACCCGGTGCGCGAGGTGTCGGCGGTGTGGCTCGTGCACGACGACCGGGACCTGCGGCCGCGCCGGCTGGCGGAGGTCCCGGGCCGCTGCGGGGGCGGCGCGTGGCTGGACCGCGCGGGCCGGCTGCTCGCGCTGGACCGCGAGGCGGAGGGGACGGTCAAGACGGTCGCCGTCGACCTGGAGCGGGCCGGGGCGGTCAGCCCGCTGCTGCAGATCACCGAGGGGAGCAACGACCGGTTGCTGCTCGCGGAGCCGGACAGCGGGCTGCTGATAGTGCGCACCGACGCCACCGGCGAGGACCGCATCGGCTGGGGCGTCCTGGGCAGCCGGCGGCCCCTGCGGTTCGCCGAGTGCCTGCGTGTCCCGGACGCGGTGCTCACCCCGTTCGCGGCGCAGCCCGGCCAGGTGCTGATGCCCGAGGCGTGCGCGGTGGCACTGCGCGCGGACGGCCCGCACGGCACGTCGCTGGCGGTCTGGCGGCCCGGGGAACGCCGTACCACCTGGCTGTCGGCCCCGGAGGGCTGGCTGCCCGGGGCCGGCCTGTGGTCGGACCGCGGGGTGCTGCGCCTGCCGTACGCCTGCACGCACTGCCCGTGCGGCACGGTGGAGTACCAGGCGCCGCCCGCGGTGCCCGTGCCGCCCCCGCCGGGGGGCGCGGCGGAGGGCGCTCCCGCGGACGTCCCGGAGGCGGCCAGGACCAGCCCTGTGCTCCCGTTGCAGAAGGCGCCGCTGGCCACAGGATCTTGAATCGGTAAACTCCTGCGGCGTTCCGCGCACCTTGCACGCTAGTCACGGGGAGTTTCCTCATGTCCGATGCCCGACACGACACCGCCGCCGAGGCCCGCCTCGAGGACGGTTCCGCCGAGGGCCGGCACGCCGGCCGCCACCGCGGTACGGCTTCCGCCCAAGACGACAACGCCCAGGTGGTCCAGGCGCCGCACGGCCGCCACCGCCGCCCCTCCGGGCCCCCCGCCATGGAGGTCTGACGGGCCCGGAGCCCGGAAGGCCCGGTTCAGCCCCCGTGGCGCAGGGCCAGGACGTCGGTGGCGGCGAAGGTGTCACCGGGGTCACGGCCCGCCCAGTACGGGGTGAGCAGGTCGTCCAGCTCGTCGTGGGTGAACGCCTCCTTGGCGGTGTCGAACCTCGCCGCGACGCGGGGGCGGTCCATCACCGCCACCATCCCGCCGTGCACGACGAACAGCTGACCGGTGATCCGGTCGGCCGCCGGTGACGCCAAGTAGCCGACGAGCGGGGCGACATGCTCCACCCCCAGCGGGTCCGGCCCGTCCCCGGGCCGCCCGAGGCCCGCGAAGACGTCCTCGGTCATCCGCGTGCGCGCCCGGGGGCAGATGGCGTTGACGCGTACGCCGTACCTGCCGAGGGCGGCGGCCGTCGACGAGGTGAGGCCGACGATGCCGCCCTTGGCTGCCGCGTAGTTGGGCTGGCCGGCCGAGCCGGCGAGGAACGCCTCGGACGAGGTGTTGACGACCCGGCCGTAGACCGGGGCGTCCGTCGTCTTGGCGCGCTCGCGCCAGTGGGCGGCGGCGAACCGGGTGGTGGCGAAGTGCCCCTTGAGGTGGACCCGGACGACGGAGTCCCACTCGTCCTCGGTCATCGAGAAGACCATCCGGTCCCGCAGGATCCCCGCGTTGTTGACCAGGATGTCGAGGGCCCCGTACGTGCCGACCGCCAGCCCGACCAGTTCCTGAGCCTGCCCAAAGTCGGCGACGTCCCCGTGGTGCGCCACCGCGTGGCCGCCGGCGGCGGCGATCTCGGCGACGACCTCGTCCGCGGGGGTCGCCGACGCCGCGCCGGAGCCGTCGCGGCCGGGCTGCCCGTAGTCGTTGACGACCACGTTGGCGCCCAGCCGCGCCAGTTCCAGCGCCTCCGCACGGCCCAGGCCGCGTCCGGCCCCCGTCACGATCGCCGTCCTGCCGTCCAGCACGCCCATGCCTTCTCCAGCCCTGGTGTCAGACCGCGATGCAGGTGCGCAGCGCCTCACCGCTGCGCATCTGGTCGACGGCCTCGTTGATCTGGTCGAGCCGTACGCGGTGGGTGATGAGCCCCTCCAGGTCCACGCGTCCGGCGCGCCAGAGGCGGATGACGCGGTCGTAGGACCGCAGGACGTCGCCGCCGCCGTAGAGGGAGGGCAGGATGCGCTTCTCGTCGAAGAAGAGCTCGAACATGTTGATCTGCAGGAGGTCGTCCATCGCCCCGGCGCCGACGACGCAGAGCGTCCCGCCGCGACGGGTGGTCTCGTAGGCCGTGCGGGCCGTGGCGCTGCGGCCGACGACCTCGAAGACGTAGTCGAAGCCCTCGCCGCCGGTGATCCGGGCCTTGACGTCGGCCAGTTCCTCCGGGGCGACCGCGTCGGTGGCGCCGAAGCGCAGGGCCGCGTCGCGGCGGGACTCCACGGGGTCGACGGCGATGATCTCCGAGGCGCCGGAGGCGCGGGCGCCCTGGATGACGCTGATGCCGACGCCGCCGCAGCCGATGACGGCGACGGACGAGCCGGGGGTGACCCGCGCGGTGTTCAGCGCGGCGCCGATGCCGGTCGTGACGCCGCAGCCGATGAGGGCGGCGATCTCGTACGGCAGGTCGTCGGGGATGGGCACGGCGCAGGAGGCGGAGACCACGACCTCCTCGGAGAAGGTGCCGGTGCCGGCGAAGCCGAAGACGTCCCCGGCGGGGCGGCGGAAGTTGGGCGTACCGGCGTTCATGAAGCCGGCCAGGCACAGGTGGGACTGGCCGCGCCGACAGGCCGGGCAGGCGCCGCAAGCCGGGAGCCAGCAGACCAGGACCCGGTCGCCGGCCGTGAGGCCCTCGACGCCCTCGCCGGTCTCGACGATCTCCCCGGCGCCCTCGTGGCCGGGGACGAAGGGCGCGGGCTGCGGCAGGACGCCGCTCATGGCGGACAGGTCGGAGTGGCACAGCCCGGTCGCCCGCAGCCGGATGCGCACCTTGCCCGGGCCGAAGCCCACCGTCTCGATGTCGTCGACGACCTCGAGCTTGTCCTGGCCGATCTCCTGCAGGAGCGCTGCGCGCATGGGTGTTCCCCTCTCCCCTCCGGGGCCTACGAGTACTCGACGACGGTGTCGGCGAGGACCGGCGCGTCGTCCCGTTCGACGGCGGTCGCCGACGCCAGGACGCGGCCCTGTTCTGACCACATCCGGATGCGCAGGGTCTCGCCGGGGAAGAAGACCCCGGCGAAGCGGGTGGAGCAGGACCGTACGCGGCCCGCGTCGTCGCCGAGCAGGGTGTCGACGACGGCCTTGAGCGTGATGCCGTAGGAGCACAGGCCGTGCAGGATGGGCCGGTCGAAACCGGCGTGCTTGGCGAACTCGGGGTCGGCGTGCAGCGGGTTCCAGTCGCCGGAGAGCCGGTAGAGCAGCGCCTGGTCCTCGCGGGTGGCACGCAGGACGGTGCGGTCGGGGGCCCGACCGGGCGGCGCGGTGCGGGCGGAGGGGCCGCGGTCGCCGCCGAAGCCGCCCTCACCGCGGACGAAGATCTGCGCGTCGGAGGTCCACAGCGGTCCCTGCTCGTCGGCGACCTCGCGGCGCAGCACGATGACGGCGGCCTTGCCCTTGTCGTAGACGTCGGCGACGCGCGAGGTCTGCAGCGCCCGGCCGCGGACGGGGACCGGGCGGTACACCTCGATGCGCTGCGCGCCGTGCAGGACGGCGGCGAGGTCGATCTCGATGCCGGGCAGGGACAGCCCGCCCCGCGCCTCCCCGGCGGCGACCGAGCCGCCGGCGACGGTGGCGAAGCTGGGCAGGACCTGCAGGCCGGGGCCTTCGAGGGCGTAGCCCAGGGTGTTCGCGCCGAGGCCCAGGTGGTAGAGGATGACGTCCCTGTGGTCCCAGACGAGTTCGGCGCTGCGGGGTTCGGCCGAGGTGGCGGCGGCGACGTCGATCGGCATGTCCGGCGGCTCCTTCGCTGCGCGGTGGGCCCTGGCGCGGCCGTCCGCACCGTCGGCCCCGCCAGGGCGTGCACTAGAACGCGTTCTAGCCAGCCCATGTATAACGCATCGCCCGGCCACTGGGAATAGCTGATACATCGTCAGAACAGCCGCCGGTAGTGACATTTGTCCTGCCCGGGTCCGTACATTCCCCACTGACCCCGCGGGGGGCGGCGGCCCTAGTGTCAGTGACATGACGACGACAGTGAGTTTCACCAGGGCCGTCAAGACGTTCGGCGCGGTACGCGCGGTGGACGGCGTCGACCTGGAGATCCGGCGGGGGGAGTCCGTCGCCCTGCTCGGCCGCAACGGCGCGGGCAAGTCCACCACGATCAGCCTGCTGCTCGGGCTCAACGAACCCGACAGCGGCGAGGTCAGGCTCTTCGGCACCACCCCGCACACGGCGGTCCGCGCGGGCCGGATCGGCGCGATGCTGCAGGACGGCCGGCCGATCCCCCGGGTGACCGTACGGGAGCTGCTCACCTTCGTGGCGCGCACCTACCCCCGCCCCATGCCCGTGGCCGAAGCCCTGGAGCTGGCCGGCCTCACCGAGGTCGCCGGCCGCCGCGCCGACCGGCTCTCCGGCGGCCAGGCGCAGCGGGTCCGCTTCGCCGTGGCCCTGGCCGGCAACCCCGAGCTCATCGTGCTGGACGAGCCCACCGCCGCCCTCGACGTCGAGGCCCGGCGCGCCTTCTGGGACTCGATGCGGGCGTACGCGGCCCGCGGCAACACCGTGCTGTTCTCCACCCACTATCTGGAGGAGGCGGACGAGAACGCCGACCGCATCGTGGTCATCGACCGCGGCCGTGTCGTCGCCGACGACAGCGGCGAGCGCATCAAGCGGGCCGTCGGCGGCAACCTCGTCTCCTTCGACCTGGCCGGGACCCCCACCGAGGGCCTGCGGCAACTGCCCGGGGTGGTGACCGTGGAGGTCCGCGGCGACCGCGCCCTGCTGCGCTCCGCCGACTCCGACGCCACCGTCGTCGCCCTCGCCGACCGCGGCATGGTCCGCGGCCTGACGGTGACCGCCGCCAGCCTGGAGGACGCGTTCCTCTCCCTGACCTCGCAGTCCTCCGCCGAGGACGCCACCCCCGCCACCGCCACGGACACCGCCGCCCTCACCGAGGAGAAGGTCTGATGCTGCTCGCCTACGTCTCGCTGGAGATCCGCCGCACCCTGCGCGACGCCGGATTCGTGATCTTCGGCGTCGGCATGCCCGTCATGATGTACCTGCTCTTCACCAACCTCGGGGTCAGCGGCTCGGAGGAGGACAAGTCCATCGCGCTGGCCTCCATGATCGGCATGGCCGCGTACGGCGCGCTGGGCTCGGCGGTGTCCACCGGGTCCAGCGTCGCGGAGGACAAGGGCCTCGGCTGGCTGCGCCAGCTGCGGATCACCCCCATGTCGCCGCTGCTGGTCGTCACCGGCCGCTGCATCAGCGGCTCGGTCACCGTGCTGCCCGCCATCCTGGCCGTCCTGCTGGCCGGCGGGCTCGTCAACGGCGTCGAACTGGAGCCCTGGCAGTGGGCGGCGGTCGGCGGGCTGCTCTGGGTCGGCACCGCCCCCTTCACCCTGCTCGGCCTCGGCAACGGCTACCGGCTGTCCGGGCAGACCACCGGCGTGGTGAACATGGCCTGCAACCTGGGCCTGTCCGTCGTCGGCGGGCTGTGGATCCCCTCGTCCGTCTTCCCCGGCTGGCTGCGGGCGGTCTCCGAGTGGACCCCGTCCCACCGCTTCGGGCAGCTCGGCTGGAGCATCGCCGACGGCGCGGTCCCGCGGGTGGGTACCGTCGCCGTGCTCGCCGCCTGGACGGCCCTGTTCGGCGCGTACGCCGTGTACGCCTACCGCCGCTCGGCACGCACCCCGTGAAACCCACCGGAACCGTGGAGCAGGAGGAGACGACGGCCATGGCGACCACGACGGAATCCCGGCCCCCGCTGCCGGCACGCATCTGGCGCGGGTGGCGGCACCTGCGGGTGACCCGGTCCGCCTCCGAGGAGATCGAGGACCTCAAGCCCCCGACCCGCTTCACCTTCCTGCCCTGGCTGCTGATGGGCGTGGGCGCCCTGTCCCACCTCCTGCAGGGCAAGGCCGCCAACCCCTGGCTCGGCGGCCTCGGCCTGCTGGCCTTCAACTCCCTCTACATCGGGGTCGTCTTCACCGCCCTCAACCCGCGCGCCGCGGCCGGGAAGGCGCCCCGGCTGTACCTGCTCGCGCTGGCCGCCGTCACCTACGCCCTCGCCATCGGCTACGGCGGCAGCTGGCTGGTGTTCTTCCCGCTGCTGTCGCTGGCCGTGGGGATCGTGGTGCGCGGCCGGCGGATGGGTCCCGTCCTCGTCGCCCTCGCGCTGTCCGCCGGGATCGTCTCCGGGCTGCGCAGCGGCGACATCTGGGACGGCGTGTCCATCGGGTACGGCAGCCTCATCTCCGGCCTGGTGACCGCGGCCATGCTCACCCTC
The DNA here is from genome assembly GCF_033792765.1 of Streptomyces sp. PA03-6a. Taxonomy (NCBI): domain Bacteria; kingdom Bacillati; phylum Actinomycetota; class Actinomycetes; order Kitasatosporales; family Streptomycetaceae; genus Streptomyces; species Streptomyces sp. PA03-6a. The sequence continues at coordinate 10,254 of NZ_JARAVK010000173.1, forward strand.
TTCGACGCGGTGACCCAGCTGCGCGCCACCCGCCAGGAGCTGGCCCGCAACGCCGTCGCCGAGGAGCGGCTGCGCTTCTCCCGCGACCTGCACGACCTGCTGGGGCACACCCTCTCCGTGGTCGTCGTCAAGGCCGAGGCCGCCCGCCGGCTCGCCGCGCGCGACCTCGACGCCGCCCTCGCCCAGGTCGCCGACATCGAGGCGGTGGGGCGCCAGGCACTCACCGAGATCCGCGAGGCCGTCACCGGCTACCGCGAGGGCAGCCTCTCCACCGAGCTGGACCGCGCCCGCTCGGCCCTGGCGGCGGCCGGGATCGAGGCCGTCGTCAAGGAGTCCGGCCCGCCGCTGCCCTCGCAGACCGAGGCCCTCCTCGGCTGGGTGGTACGGGAGGGGGTGACCAACGTCGTACGGCACAGCGGGGCCACCACCTGCGTCATCGAGCTCGCCGGCGCCGACGGGCAGGTACGCCTGCGGATCACCGACGACGGCCGCGGCGTAGGCTCGGCCCCCGGGTCGGGCTCCGGCCTGAAGGGGCTCACCGAGCGGCTGGCCGCGGCCGGCGGTTCCCTCGGCACCGGCCCCGCGCCCCGCGGCGGGTTCCGGGTCGTCGCCGAACTGCCGGTGGAGGAGGAACAGGCCGTATGAGCAGCCCCATCAAGGTCCTGCTGGCCGAGGACCAGGGCATGATGCGCGGGGCGCTCTCCCTGCTGCTGAACCTGGAGGACGACATCGAGGTCGTCGCGCAGGTCGCCGCGGGGGACGAGATCGTCACCACGGCGCTGGAGGCCCGGCCCGACGTCGCCCTGCTCGACATCGAGCTCCCCGGGCGCAGCGGGCTCGACGCGGCCGCGGAACTGCGCGAGCGGCTCCCGCAGTGCAAGGTGCTCATCCTCACGACGTTCGGCCGTCCCGGGTACCTGCGCCGCGCCATGGAGGCCGGGGCGTCCGGCTTCCTGGTCAAGGACGGCCCCGTCGAGGACCTCGCCGCCGCGATCCGGCGCGTCCTCGCCGGGCACCGCGTCATCGACCCCGCCCTGGCCGCGGCCGCCCTCAGCACGGGCCCCAGTCCGCTGACGCCGCGCGAGCAGGACGTGCTCAACGCGGCGGCGGACGGGGCGACGGTGGCGGACATCGCGGCGCGGGTGCATCTGTCGGAGTCGACGGTGCGGAATTATTTGTCGTCCGCCATCGGGAAGACGGGCACCCGGAACCGTGCGGAGGCGGTGCGCACGGCCCGCCACAACGGGTGGCTCTGACCGTCTGCCCGGGGTGCGTTCTGTGGGGCCCGGTTGTCGTGTGCGGGCTGCTTGCGCCTGCGGCGGGGAAACCCCCGACCGCAACCACAACCGCGCCGCACACAACAACCGGCCGCGGGGGTCACCCCCCGCATCGGGGACCGCAGGCGTGGGGGACGATGGGGGCATGAGCACGCCACCCCCCGCAGACGTCCCCGCGGACGCACTGGCCGCCTTCGAGGCCGCGAAGGGCTTCATGCCCACCCACGAGGGCCTCGCCCTCCACGCGGCCGCCGCCGACGCCGCCACCCGCCTCCCGGGCCTGCCCCTGCTGGAGGTCGGCACGTACTGCGGCCGCTCCACGATCCTGCTGGCCGCCGCCGCCCGCGAGGCCAAGACCGTCGCCGTCACCGTCGACCACCACCGCGGCAGCGAGGAGCAGCAGCCCGGCTGGGAGTACCACGACACGGCGCTCGTCGACCCCGAGGTCGGCCTGATGGACACCCTGCCCACCTTCCGGCGCACCCTGCACGCCGCCGGGCTGGAGGAGCACGTGGTCGCGGTCGTGGGCCGCTCCCCGCAGGTCGCGGCGGTGTGGGGGAAGCCGCTCGCCCTGGTCTTCATCGACGGCGGGCACACCGACGAGCACGCCGGCAACGACTACGAGGGGTGGGCGCCGCACCTCGCGCAGGACGGCCTGCTGGTGATCCACGACGTGTTCGCGGACCCGGCCGACGGCGGCCAGGCGCCTTGGCGGATCTACCGGCGCGCGCTGGAGTCGGGCTCGTTCGAGGAGCTCTCGGTGACCGGTTCCCTGCACGTACTCCGGCGTACGGGCCCCGGAGTCTGAGCCTGCGGATAGCATCGCTGACGTGTTCAAGACCAAGACACGCATCGCCGTGGCCGTGACCGCGCTGGTGCCGACCTGTGCGGCGGCCTGGCTCGTGTGGACCGCGTCGGGCGATCCGGCAGCCGGTAAGAACGCCGACCTCTCGCTGAACGCGCAGCCGCTGCCGCCCTCGGCCGCGGCGTCGCAGCAGCCGTCGGCGCCGAAGGCCCTGTCCGTCGCCAAGCCGCTCGCCGGGAAGGTCGTCGTCCTCGACCCGGGGCACAACACGAGCAACAGCCGGCACACCCGCGAGATCAACCGCCTGGTGAACATCGGCACCGGCCGCAAGGCGTGCGACACCACGGGCACCGCGACCAACTCGGGGTACTCCGAGGCCTCGTACACGCTGGACGTGTCCCGGCGCGTGAGGGCACTGCTCGCGGCGCGCGGCGCCACGGTGAAGCTGACGCAGGACGGGAACCGCGCGTACGGCCCGTGCATCGACGAGCGCGCCCGGATCGGCAACAAGGCGAAGGCCGACGCCGTCGTGTCGGTGCACGGCGACGGTTCGGCGGCCGGCAACCGCGGCTTCCACGTCATCCTCCCGGCCTCGGTGCACCGCGGCATCGCCGACACCCGCAAGATCGTCGCGCCCTCCAAGCGGCTGGGCACCGCCGTGAAGAACCACTTCGCGACGGCGTCCGGCACCAAGCCGTCCAACTACGTGGGCCGCGGTACGGGCCTGGTCGTCCGCAGCGATCTGGGCGGGCTCAACCTCAGCACCGTGCCCAAGGTGCTGATCGAGTGCGGCAACATGCGCGACCCGAAGGACGCGAAGCTGATGAAGAGCGCGGCCTGGCGGCAGAAGGCGGCCCAGGGCATCGCGGACGGCATCACGGCGTATTTGCAGGGCAGGCAGTGATCGACCGGTGTCCATCAGGTCCCGATCCTGTCACCGGGACCCTGCCGGGCTCAGCCGCGGACGCGTGTCCTCATACGATGGGGAACAGCTCTGCGACAGCGATGACGAGACGACTGACAAGGACCCCCAGTGAATAACCGCTCCCTCACCCGAGGAGACGGCGCGGTGATCGGCGCGGCGCTGCTGCTGCTGATCGCCTCGTTCCTGAACTTCTACGCCGCGAAGAACTGCGACGCGGACGGGTGCGCCGTCAGCGCCTGGAAGAGCGAGCTGTTCCCGCTGCTGCCCTCGGTGCACCTGCTGGGCCTGGTCGCCGCCGGCCTGTTCGTGGCCTCGCGTTTCCAGCCCGAGGGGCGCAAGGTGCTCGGCATCGGCCTGGCCCAGTGGGGCGCGGTGCTGTCGGTGGCCGCCGCCTGGGACGCCCTGTGGTCGCTCTTCAACGGCAACGAGGCCTTCGAGCTGGGCGCCGGCGCCTACCTCTCCTTCGTCGCCGCCGCCGCTCTCGCCGCCGCCATGCTGCTCACCCTGCAGGGCCTGCCCGCGCTGAAGGCGCCGCTGCTGCCCGCTCCCAAGCCGCAGCAGCCCCAGCAGGCGCAGCCGTACGGCGGCCAGCAGGGCCAGCCGTACCCGGGCGTGCAGCAGGGCGGTTACGGGTACCCGGGGCAGACCGGTGGGCACGGCGCGCCGGCCGACCCGTCGTTCGGCGGCGGGCAGTACGGCTACCCGCAGGCACAGCAGCAGCCCCAGCAGCAGCCGCAGGCCCAGCCCTCGGCGGAGTTCACGGCCTTCTGGTTCGCGGTGCCCGTGGCGCGGCCGCTGTACGCGGAGGACGGTTCGGGCCGGCAGATCGCCGAACTGACCCCCGGCACCTGGTACCTGGCGGTGGACCAGAGCGGCACCACCCTGGTCGCGCAGACCCAGGACGGCCGGCGCGGCGTCCTGCAGGACGCCGGCGGCATCCAGCGCGGCTGATCCCCCGCTCCTCGCGCACCAGCCGTGCCCCGGGCCGTCCGGTCCGGGGCACGGCTGTTTCCCTTCCGGGGCGGGGGAGGTTGCCGTACCGTACGGCTGACGTACCGTCAGATACGGCAGGAGGCCCGCGCATGCGGCTCGGTCTGGCCCTCGGCTACTGGGGGCGCGGCCCCTCCCCCGACCACCTGGCCCTGGCGCAGGAGGCCGAGCGGCTCGGCTACGACTCGGTGTGGACGGCCGAGGCCTGGGGCTCGGACGTGTTCACCCCGCTCACCTGGATCGCCGCGCACACCAGCCGGATCCGGCTCGGCACGGGCATCGCCCAGATGGCGGCCCGCTCCCCCACCGCCACCGCGATGCACGCGCTGACCCTGGACCACCTCTCCGGCGGCAGGGTCGTGCTGGGCCTCGGCCTGTCGGGGCCGCAGGTGGTGGAGGGCTGGTACGGCAGGCCGTTCCCGCGCAGTCCGCTGACCGCGACCCGGGAGTACGTGGACGTCGTGCGGCAGGTGCTGCGCCGCGAGGGCCCGGTGGCGCTGGACGGGCGCTTCCATCCGCTGCCGTACGCGGGGCCGGACGCGACGGGCCTCGGCAGGCCGCTCAAGCCGATCACGCATCCGCTCCGGGCCGGCCTGCCGATCCTGCTGGGCGCCGAGGGACCGAAGAACATCGCCCAGACCACCCGCATCGCCGACGGCTGGCTGCCGCTGTACTGGTCGCCGTTCCGTACGGACGTGTACGAGGCGTCGCTGGCGGACGCGCCGAAGGAGTTCGTGATCGCCCCGATGGTGCGCGCCCACCTGTGCGACGACCCGGCGGAGGGGCTGCTGCCGGTGAAGGCGATGCTCGGCTTCTACATCGGCGGGATGGGCGCCGCCTCCCGCAACTTCCACGCCGACCTGATGGCCAGGATGGGGTACGAGGAGGAGGCCCGGCGCATCCAGGAGCTGTTCCTGGCCGGGCGGCGCGAGGAGGCGGTGGCGGCGGTGCCGGACGCCTTCGCGGACGAGATCTCGCTCGTCGGCCCGCGCGGGAGGATCGCCGAGCGGCTGGAGGCGTGGCGGTCGGGCCCGGTGACCGACCTGCTGGTCACCGCGCCCGACCCGGCCACCCTGCGGGTGCTGGCCGAGCTCATCCGCCGCTGAGCTGGGACAGCGAGGGCACCTTGTCGGTGACCTTGGCGCCGGCGCCCTCGCCGGCCGACTTGACGCCGCTGATGGTGTCCTGGAAGGTGCCCACGATGTCGTCCGTGCCCTGGCCGCTGCGCAGCTTGGCCGGCAGGTCCTTGAGCGAGTCGATGCCCGCCGTCAGCGGGGCCACCAGCTTGGACAGGGTCGGGTCGCCCTTGGCGTTCTCCGAGGCGGCCTTGAGCCGGTTGTAGGCGAAGGCCCCGGCGAGGCCGGCCTTCACCAGGGTGAGCTTGCGGCCGTCGGCGTCCTTCTTGAACTTGCCCTCGCGGTAGGGCTTGACGATCCACTGGTAGGTCGCTCCGGCGGCCAGTCCGGCGTTGGCGACGAAGCGGGTCTTGGCGAGCTTCTGCTTCTGCACGGAGGAGGTGGGGCTCGCGGTGCCGCCGCTCGCGCTCCCGTCGGAGTCGCCTCCGCAGGCGGGGACCACGAGGAGGACGCCGGAGAGCAGGAGGGCGGTCAGGGCGCGGCGCAAGGGCATGACGGTTACTCCCGGGGGATGCGGTGCGTGATCGCATCCTCGCCCGGGCCCCGGGGACCGGCCACCGCACAGGGCCGTACGGGGCGTCAGGCGCGCGCCGGCCCGCCACGTTTCAGTCCGCCGATCGGGGCAAGACGGCAGGTATGTCCAGACGTTATCGCGGCAATCTGGCGGCCACCATCATCATGGTGGCCGCGGACGTGGCGGCATTCATCCTGATCCTTTGGATCGTGCTGTGGGTCCTCGACGCCAACCGGGCGAACGACCTCGTGGAGTGGATCCACGACATGGCGTCCTGGCTCGGTGGCTGGGCCCACGACATCTTCTCCACCCAATCCGCATGGGCGCGCACCCTGCTGAACTACGGTCTGCCGGCGGCGGTCTACCTGATCGTCGGGCACGCCGTGGCGGGTCGCGTCAACCGGGCCTGACGCCCCCTCACCGGCCGGCGCAGCACCCCGCCGCCTCGGGCACCAGCCCGAGCGGCAGCCGTTCGCCCCCGAAGACCGCCGTCGTCGCCTCGTCCCCTCCCAGGGCGGCGACGGCGAGCAGCAGCGCCCCGGCCGTCCACGTGGTGCGTTCCTGTGGCCACACGGCAGGTCCGGTGCCGGCCTGCGCGTCGCCCTCGAAGACGTAGCCGGTCCAGTACATGCCGTCCTCGGCGCGCAGGTGCCGGATCGCGGCCAGGATCTCCACCGCGCGGTCGGACTCGCCCATCGCCCACAGGGCGAGGGCGAGTTCGGCGCTCTCCCCGCCGGTCACCCAGGGGTTGGGCACCACGCAGCGGACGCCGAGGCCGGGCACGACGAACTCGTCCCAGCGTGCCACGACGCGCTCGCGCGCGGCCTCGCCGCGCAGCACCCCGCCCAGGACCGGGTAGTACCAGTCCATCGAGTAGTGGTCCTTGTCCAGGAACCGCTCGGGGTGGTGGGCGATGGCGTGCCCGAGGGCACCGGCGGCCAGCTCCCAGTCGGGCTGCGGGTCCTCGCGGTGCTCGGCGACGGCCAGCGCGCAGCGCAGCGCCTGGTACATCGACGAGCAGCCGGTCAGCAGCGCCTCCTGCGGGAACGTCCCGTCCTCCTCGCGCTTCCAGGCGATCTGCCCACCGGGCAGCTGGAGTTCCAGGACGTACTCGACGGCCGCGTACAGCACCGGCCACATGCTCTCCACGAAGGCGTCGTCGCCGGTGGACAGGTAGTGGTGCCACACGCCGACGGCGACGTAGGCGCAGAAGTTGCTCTCCCGGCCCAGGTCGGTGGGTTCGCCCTCGGCGCCGTCGGCGTAGCCGTAGGCGGCGTACCAGGAGCCGTCCGGGTTCTGCCGTCGGGCGAGCCAGGTGTAAGCGGCCTCGGCGTGCTCGTGCTCGCCTGCGGCGTCCAGCGCCATGGCGGCCTCGACGTGGTCCCAGGGGTCGAGGTGGCCGCCCTCGAACCACGGTATGGCGCCGTCCGGCCGCTGGACGGCCAGGATCCCGGCGACGGTCTGCGCGGCCTGCTCGGAGGTCAGGACGCCGGGCAGGACGAGGTGTTCGGTCCGCCTCACGCGTCGACGCCCGCCTTCGGGTTGTGCGGCTTGGTGGCGTAGGCGACGAAGCTCTTGCCGATCAGCGGGTTGAGCGTGTTCTCGGCGAGCCGGGTGGCCAGCGGCTTCTTCATGATGTCCCAGACCAGCAGCTTGTGGTACAGCTTCACCGGCAGGGCCTTGTCGTTGTCCACGCCGACGGCGCACTTGATCCACCAGTACGGGGAGTGCAGGGCGTGCGCGTGGTGGGTGCCGTACGGGCGCAGGCCCGCCTCACGGATCTTGCCCAGCAGCTCGTCGGCCCGGTAGATGCGGATGTGGCCGCCCTCGACCTCGTGGTAGGCGTCGGACAGCGCCCAGCAGATCTTCTCCGGCCCGTAGCGCGGCACGGTGATCGCGATCAGCCCGCCCGGCTTGAGGACCCGCACCATCTCGGCGAGCACCCCCTTGTCGTCCGGGATGTGCTCCATGACCTCGGAGATGATGACGCGGTCGAAGCTGTCGTCGGGGAACGGCAGGCTGAGCGCGTCGCCCTCCATGGCCGTGGCGGTCGCGCCGGCCGGGGCCTCCCCGGCCTCCTTCATGGCGGCGAACCACTTGGCGACCTCGCGGATCTCGTCGCCGTTCCGGTCCAGGGCGACCACGTTCGCACCGCGCCGGTAGCACTCGAAGGCGTGGCGGCCCGCGCCGCAGCCCAGGTCGAGCACACGGTCACCCGGAGCGAGCGGGAAGCGGGAGAAGTCGACGGTCAGCACGTGGAGTCTGCTTTCGTCCGGGACGGTGACTGGACAGTGGGCCGCGGCCCCCCGGCGGTCTCGATCGCCGCGCGGTAGTGCTCGGCGGTGCCGATCGCGGCCCGCTCCCAGGTGAAGCGGGCCAGTACGCGTTCCCGGCCGGCCCGGCCGAGACGGCGGCGCAGCCCGGAGTCGCGCAGCAGCCGGCCCAGCGCCGCGGCCAGCGCGCCCGGGTCCCCCGGCGGCACGGCGAGGCAGGTCTCCCCGTCGGGCCCGGCCACCTCGGGGATGGCACCGCCGGTGGTCGCGACCAGCGGCGTCCCGGTGGCCATGGCCTCGGCGGCCGGCAGCGAGAAGCCCTCGTACAGCGACGGCACGCACGCCACCTGGGCGCTGCGCACCAGGTCGACCAGCTCCGCGTCGCTGATGCCCTTGACGAAGTCGACGGCGCCGCCCAGCCCGTACCGCTCGATGGCGGCGGCCACCGGGCCGTCGTCGGCCCGCTTGCCGACGACAACGAGGTGCGCGTCGGGGTGCTCGGTGCGCAGCTTGGCGAGGGCCTCCACCAGGTGGACCAGGCCCTTGAGGGGCACGTCGGCGCTGGACGTGGTGACGATCCGGCCCGGCACCTCGGGCACGGACGGGTCGGGCGAGAACAGCCCGGTGTCGGCGCCGATGTGCACGACGTGCACACGGTCCTCGCGCACCCCGAGGTGGTCGACGATCTCCTGGCGGGAGCTGCCGGAGACGGTCAGCACGGACGGCAGCCGGCGCGAGACCCGCTTCTGCATCCGGGTGAAGCCGTACCAGCGGCGGACCGACGCCCGGCGCTTCCACCCCTGCGCGACGTCGAGTTCGAGCTGCCGGTCGACGGTGATGGGGTGGTGGATGGTCGTCACCAGCGGCGCGCCGAGGGAACGGGCGCCGCCGAGGAGGCCGTAGCCGAGCGTCTGGTTGTCGTGGATGACGTCGAAGGCCCCGCGCCGGGCGGCCAGGTGACGGCGGGCCCGCAGGCTGAACGTCAGCGGCTCGGGGAAGCCGCCGGTCCACATCGTGCCGACCTCCAGCGCGTCCACCCAGTCGCGGTACTCGCCGCGCTTCGGGGTGCGGAACGGGTCCGGCTGGCGGTAGAGGTCCATGCTCGGCAGCTCGGTGAGGCGTACCCCGTCACCGACCGCGTCGAGCACGGGGTAGGGCTGGGCGCCGATCACCTCGACGCTGTGCCCGAGCCGGGCGAGTTCCCTGGACAGATGGCGTACGTAGACGCCCTGGCCCCCGCAGAACGGGTTCCCCTTGTAGGTGAGCAGCGCGATCCGGAGCGGCCTGGCCTCTGCGGTCACTCACGGCCCCCTTCTCACTGCACTTCAGCGGGAGCGTAGCCGCCCGTGCCTTGCTAGAACAAGTTTCAGATTCGGTTACTCAGGAGTTGGCCCGAGAGCACGAAGATACCTGTAGCCGTGCGGGGTGCCCTGGCCGGTCCGGGTGATTCCCGCCACGCCGTGCATGCGGCCGCGCCCGGTTGTTGTGTGCGGCTCCGTCACGCCTGCGGCGGGCGGTTTCCCCGCCGCCCGCCCTCCCCCAGCCTTCGGCCGGGGGGACCCCCATGGGGCACCCCGCCACACCCCCTCCCGCTGCGTGGGCGCATGACGGACACCCGGATCACGGCC